>JBEKCU010000053.1:0-18141 GCA_050014735.1 Candidatus Acidiferrales bacterium
GACAATTATTTCCGAGCCGTTACACCCAACGCACCCGCGTCAGACGCTGATTCAGCCATCCGCTCCGCCGGAGCCGCCTAAGATCTTGCCCGCGCTTCCCAATATCGTGCAGCTTGCCGGTTACCAGCCTGACCGCCCGAAGCTGCAACTCACATCAGAGCAACTTGCGGCGATGAGGCCTAAGGTGCCGTCGCATTTCGCGAGCGGCGATTCGGCAGTACCTGATATCTCCACGGTGGAAAAACAGCCAGGCGCGATCGACATCGCGTCATCCTCACAGACCCCGCCGAAACCAGTTCTCCCCGTCAGTCCGATGTCGGCGCCCCGCGCCTCGCCAAAAAAGAGGGAAGCGGCTGCGGCGCTGCCCGATGTGGGAGGAACGGCCGACAATGCCAGTACGCTGATCGCGCTGTCCGCGACACCAGCCGCAGTTGCGCCGCCTCCAGAGATGCCGGCCGGAAATCTTTCGGCGCGCGTTTCGATCTCGCCTGACGGGCCATACCCCAGCGCGCCCGGCGCAGAGACGCCGCGCGGCGAAGGTCATGGTCCGGAGGGCATTTTCATCACCGGCGGAAACAGCGCAAACGCTGGCCCGTTATCCGGTTTGGGAATTGGATCCGCGGCGAGGGGGGCAGGGAACGCCTTGCCTTCCCGCCCGGTCCCACGTGCGCGGATCGCGTTAGATAGTTCGAAATCAGTCTTGTCCGAGTCAGGGTCGGCGAAAGAAACTCCGAAATTTGGCGTGCCGCCCGAGGAACTATTACGCGCAAAACGTGTCTACACCCTCCATGTAAATATGCCCAATATGACGAGCGCATCCGGAAGTTGGGTCTTGAATTTTGCCGAATTGAACGAAGGGGATTCCGCAAGTCACCACGGAGTCGGTATTTCGGACCTCTCTGGACCCGTTCCCAGCCGAAAGGTCGATCCAAAATATCCGCCCGAGCTTCGTACGGCGCATGTCGAGGGAGAAGTAGTGCTTTACGCCATCATTCGCAAGGATGGCAGCGTGGATAGCATTCAACTGGTTCACAGCATCGATCCGCACCTCGATGTAAACGCGATGGACGCTCTAGCCCAGTGGAAATTTACACCCGCGGAAAAACGCGGAGAACCTGTCGACCTCGAAGCCGTCGTATTCATCCCATTTCGTTCGCGCAATCCAGGGTTTTGAGCTTTAGTAGCGCAGGCTTCACAGTGTCCGGAAAAACTCAAAAATTGTCATTCCGAACCCACTCCTGCGGGTGAGGAATCTCTCTTTTCTTGGATTTAAACCGAAGAGAGACGCAGGAGGGGTTTTTCGGCAACCTGTGAAGCCGCGACCCCCAGAGACTATTCACGCGATAGCTTCGACCGGCTTCATGACAGCATGCAGGAATTCCTGATTTTCTCAGAAATGTTCGCGAAGATCCCGGAAGCTCGACAGAATGAGCAGGCGGCCCGCTCCGCTGCGCACTTCTTCATGTTCGAGCGCCCAAGTAGCCGAGTGAGGAATAAAGACTGCGTTTAATCCCGCTTCGAGCGCCGGGTTAATGTCGCTGCGCGGACTGTTGCCCACCATCCATCCGCGGGATTTCACGACGTGATGGCGGTTGACAAGCTCGCGGTAGGCCGCCGCATCTTTTTCCGGAAGGATTTCAATGGCATCGAAGTGAATTTGCAGGCCGGACCGCTCGACCTTAGCTGCCTGCTCCGCCGCCTCCCCTTTGGTGAACAGAATCAGCCGGTGCCGCTCGGCAAGATAGTCCAGCGTTTCGACGACGCCATCCAGAACATCCGGCGGCGTGCGCTCAAGCTCTTCCACGCGGTAATGAATATTCTCCACTGTCGAGCGTTCGGCCCGGTGCCCCGCCAGTTTTACATAGGTTTCTTCCAGCGAACGGCCGAAACTGCGGACGCCGTAACCATGCTGGCGGATGTTGCGCCGCTCGGTTTCATTAAGGATGTGACGGGAATATTCGCGTTGAAAGCCGAACGGCTCGAGCAGCGACAGGAATTCCTCAATGGTCCGCTCGAAATGAATATTGTTTTCCCAGAGCGTGTCATCGGCATCGATTAAAATAGTTTCTCGCGGCATGATTCTGGCCTGGCTGTCCGTCTACTCCTTCTACAGACTAACTTACGAGTAGTCTTTGTGGGTCGCGGCTTCAGCCGCGACATTCGTACGCTCGAAGAACTTGGGATTTAGCCCCTGGCGTATCGTCAAGCTTGAGTCGCGGCCCATTCAAGGGGGCACTTCGTGTCCGAGGCCTACGACTTTTCGGACACGCTGTGTGCGAGCTTTTCCAGAATTTCAAGCGCAACTTTTTGTGTTTCGCCGTAATGCGAAAGGTACGATTGAAACTCCCGGTTCATTTCAAGGGCGTCCTCCGCGTTCAGCTGGGTCCGCAGAATCATATCGCGCAGCCGCACGGGGTGAGGCAGCACGGCATCTTCCTTCAATTCGTCGAGCGCCGACTTAGCATCGTAATGGTCCATCGTTCCTCCAGGCATGACTATGACAACCAATTCTACTGCGAAATGGGTCTACTACGAAAAGGGGAGCCAAAGAAATGGCCGTTTGCCGCTGTCCTATTGGAAGTTATCGCGAGGGTTCCGCGGTTTCAGAAGCCTGGGTTTTCGTCCAGGCATTCGAGCTGTGTTTGCAGCGAGCACGGCATGCCGTGCCCCCTCAGGGTCAAGCGCGAGCGGCGCATGTTATTGTGCGTGCGCTGTATCGATTACCTGAAAAAACATCGGGAAAATCAAACGGTGGAGGGAAGAAACTCGTACCGGTCGATTCGGGCGGCAACACCCTTGCGCCCGTTGTGCGGCTCGACGCGCACGATTTCGGCGTAGCATCGGATGTGCACATCGCCGGCCATTGTGATCTCGCGCGGCAAGGTGAGAATAAACTCAATACTGCTGCCCGGATCGTAATTCGCGTCAATCAAAAAATAGAGCCCGCGGAAACTGACGTCCCGTGTTTGTCCTTGCCGCTCGGTGCTGTCTGCTCCGCTCGTCCTGACAGTCAACGGCAACGTCATGGTAAATCGCCGTGAAGCTCGGCGTTCAATGGATTGTGTCATTCCCCCCCCGGAAGTGGGCGTCCCAGGTTTCACCACACCGTAGCATCGCCAACCCAAAATCGCAACGAGAAACGCACAAGCCATAAAAAATCTTCGCGCTCCCACCGTTCCCAAACACGAAGATCGTTCGCGCAATCGGCACGCGGGAACTAACCCGCAAATATCACCCCTGGCTTGAGGACGACACGGAACGATCGCCCTTCTCCACAAACTGCGTCGCCAATAAACTTGGATTTGGACGCAGCCCCGCCGACCTGTATTCTCATGGATTCGAATATGCCTCCGCCTTTACATCGATCGCTCATGCTGCCCGGTCCGGCAGGACTTCTCGAAGCGCTCTTATGGTCCGCGCCGACACGCGAAGACGGAAGGCCGCTCCTGCTGGCTGCTGTTGTGTGCCATCCGCATCCGCTGTTCGGCGGAACGATGCACAACAAAGTTGTCTATCAGGCCGCCAAGACTTTGCACCGTTTTGGCATGCCTGTCCTGCGATTCAATTTTCGTGGCGCGGGACTAAGCGAAGGCAGGCACGACAAAGGCTTGGGCGAATACGATGATGTGTTGGCGGCGCTCGATTTCCTCGCTGCGGAATATCCCGGCGTGCCTCTGCTGCTTGCAGGTTTCAGTTTCGGTTCATGGGTGGGTCTGCGTGCCGGATGCGCGAATGCCCACGTGACGGACCTGATCGGTTTGGGCTTGCCGGTGGGCGATCTAGGCCGGCGGGGGTTTTCCTATCTCGACACGTGCGCAAAGCCGAAGCTGCTTGTCTCCGGAGAATTTGACCAGTACGGTCCGCCCGAGAGCTTGAAGACCCTGGTTGCTCAATTTTCGGCAACGATGAAAGAACAGACGACAGTAGCGATCGTTCGCGGCGCCGACCATTTCTTCACGGGCCACCTTGGGGAAGTGGACCGTGAAATCACCGCATGGCTGCTGGCGCGGCATACCGGTTTAATCGCTAGCGAGACCTAACTCGGAATGCTCGGAACGATATCGCAGGGAGTCTTCCGCAAGCTGTTAGGCTCGTTTCCCGCGCTCGAATAATTTTGAAAATTGATCCTGCGAAGCGGGAGACACGCCGGCCAGCGACAAATTCGCGCGTACGTGTTCAACACGGCTCATTCCCACCAGCGCCGTCGTGATGCCCGGAGTCGAGCGCACGAATTGCAGCGCGCGTTCCGCATCGTTTTTCATCCCCAGGGCAGCGGCGACGAACGACGGCAGGCCGCGCGATAGCTGCCCCTGGAGCATCGACGCGCTGGCCATGAGCGTGATGCCGAGCTTGTTCGCGGCTTCCACCATCGGCACGCGCCGCCCATCCAATACCTGAGTTGGACGAGTCAGCGCCTCCGTCATTCCCAGGTTGCACGGCAACTGCACGAAGCGGAAATGATGCGAACCTCCCGCAATGTCGCGCGCGAGCGATTCCATCGCGGCGAGCGAAAGATAATCCTGGTCATTCTCGCTTTGGCGAAACGCATTCCACGTGGCCATCCCGTAAAAATGAATCTTCGCCGCGGCGACCGCGGACTCCAGAAATTCAAACGCTGCGCGCACACGGCTGTTGAACATCTCACGCGGCACTTCGCCCAACTGCGTTTCCGGATTGTGCAGGTAGTAGACGTCAATTGTCTCGACGCCCAGATTGCGCCGGCTGCGTTCGAGCTGGTCGGCAAGAAATCGCGGCGCCATCGAATGGCATCCCGCGGCCACGTCTCCCTCGTGCAAGATGTCCGTCTCCACGTACTCGCGATTGAAATATTCGCTCGCATCGGCGGGCATGCCGCCGTCGGGAGTCAGGAAGCCACCTTTAGTGCAAAGCAACAGCTCCTCTCGTGAGTATCCTTTCCCCGTGAGCTCTTTCATCGCAGCGGCGATCGATCGCTCCGAGCGCTGAAAGCGATAATTGATAGCGGAATCGATGACGTTTGCGCCCGCCTCCACCGCGGCCACAACGGCTTCGGAGTACGCCTTGTCGGTGCGCTCGTCGGGATCTCCCAGATAGGTGCCGATGCCGAGCGAGGAGAGCCACAAGCCTTGCTGCTCACGGAAGTGTCCCGCCGCCGCGCGCGAAGCGAATCGTGCGGCGTATTTCTTTGTGCCATCGGCAGTCGCAAACGTTGTCATTGGGCCTCGCTTCTTTAGAAGCGCACGATTATATGTGAATCCTGTGGCGATCACGACGGGAGAATAGAGTGAGGGATCGGTCTTCGATGGAAGTGTCCGCAATCTTAGAGAATGCCGCATAATCACACACTTTGCCGAGGCGTGGCAATCAAGGTTGGGCTAAAGAAGTGTCTTGCCTGCTGGCTAGACCCACTTGCAAACCACACTAGACGTGATCGGGCTCACGAAGCGACGTGACCATGCTCACTGCGCTTTTGTTGTTTTCAGCAGATGTTGAACGTAACGTGAATCGTAGCTCGGAATTCTCAGGAGGATCCTATGAAAACTACTGCGATCGCCCTGGTGGGCGTGCTGCTACTGGCTGGGGGCCTCTCCGCTCAAAAAAAAACCAGCTTTTCAGATCGAAACGACCAAGCCTTCACCGGTAAGATCACGGATAGCATCTGCGGGACGGGACACCACATCGGGACGATGAAAGGCGATAGAAAGTGCATCCTCACCTGCGTCAAGTTCGACGGTGCGCAATTCGTGCTCTACAACTCCGAGACGAAACGCACCTACATGCTGGATAACCAGCAGCAACCCGAACATTTTGCGGGTCAAGAGGTGACCGTAATAGGAAGATACGACAAGGCCGCAAAAGCGATTCATGTGACCAGTATCAGACCTAAAATCATTTATGCGGGTCTGTGAGGCAGCGTGAATCTTTATAGGTTTTGGTTGTTGTGCTGAGCGATGCGAGCATGTGGCTCTGATTGGTGCGTAGGAGTGCGTGTTTGAATTTCCAAGAGGTACCGACGATGTCGGCTAAGCAAGAACGTATAGTGTTTAGTACCGCCCTGTGGGTTACCAGGATTGTCGGCTGGACAATGATCGCTCTCGCAGCACTTGGGATGCCGCAGATGCGATTCCTTACCGGACATCTGGCTGCCAGTTTCGGAGTGGTTTCATGCCTGATGCTCGGTGTAGCGGGTATCGGGTGGCTCGTCGGGGTGAAGTTCTTCCTCCATTTTTTCGATCGGTATCTCTCGCGCAACTAAGGGGATTTCCCACTCGTCGATAGGACCATCTCCTCTCAGTTGGACGCGCGGTTCCTAAGTGGTTCCGAACTGGTTTCAGATTTATCGGGGGCGGAATGTTCCGCAATCTTGTATGTGCGCCATGCTCGCAGGAAATCGTCGGGGTTGAATTAAGACTCGCGGGTTCAATCGCGTAAATACTTCCCGTTGAGTATATACGTGGTGCCAGTGATATCATTTCCAAACTGACGTTGTCCTCGGCCGTAGAAATCGAATTTTGCGACCGTGGCAGCAACATTTTTTCGAAAAGTTCAGTGCTCAAAATCTGGACTTAGAGAGAGCCATGACAATCGAGACGCGATTCAACAAGTTCCTTACTATTTTTGGGATCCTGCTGCTCTTTCCTGTCTTCGCTTCGGCGCAATCGCAGGATGACCTGAAGAACGATGGAAAGAATCCGGATAACGTCCTGACGTATGGGATGGGCTACCAGTTGCACCGGTATAGCCCTCTGAAACAAATCGACAAGTCGAGCGTGAAGCGCCTTGTTCCCATCTGGAATTTGAGCCTCGACAATCAGTGGGGAGAACAGGCGCAGCCACTGGTCTACGACGGCGTTATGTACGTTACCGATGCCAAGGCCACCGTAGCGATCGATGTTTCGACAGGCAAACAGATTTGGAAGACGCCTTCCGAGTGGCCGAACGATATGACGCGCGTGGTCTGCTGCGGTGTTTCGAACAAGGGTGCGGCGATTTTTAACGGCAAAGTCTTCCGCGCCACTCTGGACGCGTTTGTCGTCGGCCTCGACATGAAGACTGGAAAGGAACTATGGCGGCAACAAGTCGCTGACTGGAAACAGGGTTATACGATGACGGCCGCGCCATTAATCGCGAACGGCGTCTTGATCACGGGGATGTCGGGCGCGGAGTACGGGACACGCGGCTTCCTGGACGGCTGGGATCCGAACAGCGGAAAACACTTGTGGCGTCGCTATACAATTCCAGGACCCGGCGAAAAGGGAAATGAGACCTGGCCGCCCGGCGATACGTATCTGCATGGCGGAGCTTCCACGTGGATCACAGGATCGTACGATCCCGACCTCAACCTGGTCTATTGGGGAACCGGCAACGCAGGTCCGTGGAATCCGGTGAATCGCCCCGGAGACAATCTTTACACGGCCTCGCTGCTGGCGATTCGGCCCGAGACCGGCGAGATTGTGTGGCATTTTCAGTTCACGCCGCACGAAATGTACGACTACGATGCCACGTGGGAACCGATTCTCGCGGACATGCAAGTTGACGGGCAACCGCGCAAAGTGGTCATGCAGTTAAATCGGAATGGATTCGTGTACGTCATCGATCGAGCGAATGGAAGGCTGATCTCGGCCAAGCCCTATGAGAAAGTGAATTGGGCGAAGGGCATCGATCAGGAAACGGGCCGCCCGATCCTTGGAGACTTGCAAAAGAAGCTGCTCGCCGGGGAGCAGGTCGAGATGTGGCCGTCTACGCGAGGGGCCAAGAACTGGCCGCATGCCGCGTTCAATCCGGAAACCGGATTGTTGTATGCGAACACGCAGCACCTGGGGAGCCTGTATCAATTCGTTCAGCCGAAGCCGCTACCGCAGGGTGCGCACTATACATTCGCCGAGAACAAGATTTTGCCCCCTGAGCCCGGGGAGCCAGTCGGCCACGTGGATGCAATCGATCCTCTAACTGGGGTGCCGCGCTGGCGCGCGCCTCTGATGGATAATCCGCAGTTTTCCGCCATCCTGGCCACCGGCGGCGGAGTCCTGTTTACCGGGAAAGAAACTGGGGAATTCATCGCGATGGATGCGGATACGGGCGCGGTACTGTGGCAGTTCCAGACCGGCTCGGGAATCAATGCGCAGCCGATTACCTACACTCATAACGGAGAGCAGTACGTCACGATCCTGTCCGGCATCGGCGGCTTATATTGGAATGCCTCGCGTGAAATGGTGAAAAACGTTCCCCAAGGCGGATCGGCGTGGACATTCGCTGTGATGAAATAATCTTTCGGAGACTCGCACCGATGAAAATGAAAGCAATCATGGCGGCGCTCCTCTCAATCGTCGTGTGCTTTGCAACGGCCACGGCACAAAAATCCAAGCCGCAAAAATTCTCCGCCAAGCAGATTCAAGCGGGTGCGGAACTATTCGAGGACAATTGTTCATCCTGCCACGGCGCCCACATGGCCGATCCGGGCGCCGCGTTCGATCTGCGAACCTTCCCGCACGATCAGCACGACCGCTTCGTGAACTCTGTGACAAACGGTAAGAACAGCATGCCCGCATGGGGCGGCGTTCTTAAGCCGCAGGATATCGAGGCGCTCTGGGCTTACGTCGTCGCCGGGGAAAAGGGAAACACGAAGGACTCCAAACCGAAGTGACTCGATACCGATTATTTTGCGAGAATCCCAAACGATGTCAGGGAGGCTCATCGGTAGCTGGCTTGTTCCTCGTATGGGTGGCGAGTTATCGGCAACCCCGTTTTATGAGGTCCGATCCGCGACGCTTGTATTCAGCGGTTTGAAGGAATATGCTCGCGGCTCCGGCCAGTACCGAGGTGACAAAAATGGGCTATTATCGCTGGGCCTTTGTCACAGTGCTACTCTTGGTTTCCTCGACGGGGCGTCTGTTCGCACAACAGCCAATCCCGTGGCATGATCCCTCTCCGCATACCGTTCAGTTTGTAACCGTGGACGAAAATGTGAACTTGGAGGTGCTCGATTGGGGTGGGTCGGGGCGGCCTCTGGTTCTGCTCGCAGGCTTGGGAAACACGGCTCATGTTTTTGATGATTTCGCCCCCAAACTGACTCCCGAGTACCACGTATACGGCATTACAAGGCGCGGTTATGGAGCGTCCAGCGCTCCGGCCTCAGGGTACTCGGCAGACCAGCGTGGTGACGACGTATTGGCGGTCCTCGACGCTCTCAAAATCAACCGTCCAGTGCTGGTTGGGCATTCCATTGCAGGCGATGAATTGAGTTCGGTGGGAACTCGCCATCCTGAGCGGGTAGCGGGGTTGATCTACCTCGATGCTGCGTACTCGAACTCATTCTACGATCGCTCGCTAGGAAATGTGGATCTCGACTCTCGAGCATTACAAAAGAAACTGGACCAAATGAGGACCGCGAGCACACCGCTAGAACATAAGAGATTGGTCGAGGAGTTGGTGCAAGTGGACCTCCCAGACCTCGAAAAAGAACTACGCGAGTTGCTAAAGCTCCTGCAATCGGAACCGTCGCAGCCAGTATCGCCTCCTGCCGCAAGTCAGGACGACCTTGCAAATTTTCCGGCGCTTCGCGCGTATGTTGCCCGCGTCCGAGGGATTAATTTCCCCGAGTCGGAGTTGCGCCAGACTCATGAATCTAGGCCGGACGGAGGCGTCGGTAAACCCCTTCCGGGTCGTGGCGACGCGATATCGGAAGGAGAACAGAAATACAGCGACATCAGACTTCCGGTTCTCGCATTTTTTGCAAACCCGCGCGATCCGGCGCCGTACGCGTACAACACCCCCGCAGAGCGTGCGACTTTTGAGGCCCTCCAAACGGCTGCGATCGAGGCTCAAGCGAAGGCGTTTGAAACCGACGTGCCTTCGGCAAGAGTGGTAAGAGTGCCGCACGCGAATCATTACGTCTTTCTATCGAACGAATCAGATGTGTTGCGGGAAATGCGTGCCTTTCTTGCAGGGCTGCATTAGTCGGTCGTTCGTCGCCGAGTCCCGTGAATTGTCTTCTCGGAATCTGTCCATGGTTCCAGTGATGTCGGCCCCGAGGCGCGATTCACGTAAAAAAGATACGCATTGTTCATAGGTCGTGCGAATCAGGCTCCCGAACCTAGTTGACGGCGGAGACCGTCCAGTCTTGCTCCAGGGCCAAAATCGCCAGTTTCTGGATATTGAAATCCCAGTCTTTTCCGACGCGGAAGTGAATTGCGCTGGCCGATTCGTCAATAATCACGCCTCTGAGCGGCAAGCGTAAATCTCCGGACGCTACCTCCAGAACGACTGGCTGGCCGATCCAAGATCTGTATCCATTTGGCATGGCTTCAACCTCATCGGTGCGATTTAGTTTCGTTCTGACACTTGCCATTGTTCAATTCGGGACTGTTTCTAACAATGGTACGGAGACCTCAATCGAGTAGTCGCAAAGTACCGTTAGCGGTTGCGAAACACCTGTCCTTCAGTGAAGGAATTGAGTGGTACGGGACAGGGTGGCTTCTTCGTTCGTCCAGCGAAAGCACTTGGCGAACCTGCATTGAGTTTTCGGAGTGGGGCGAACTGTGCAGGCGATGGGTCTTTGAAGGCCTGGACTCACTTAGATCTTTACAAATTGGCTCATCGAAATCCGGCTGTTGCCCGAGTATCGAGTGGCTATCGATCGCGAAGCGCAATCCTCGGGGCCGTGATGCGAGGTGTATCGGTGCGCGGGTGCCATGTAAACCGCGGACACTAACTGAGGTATCGACTGGTAGGTCCCTTCCGTCCTGCATCCCTTCGGCTGAACAAAAAACCGTAATAAAGGCTATTGCAGTACATGCAGCTGTAACGGCGAACCAACACCAATCTCAGCAAGAACCGCCTGAGTTTGCGGCCCCCTCGATGACGGTGTATATCGTAGCTGCCACACCGGGGACATTGGCGAACGCTGGACCAAGGTTTCCACATTGTCGACATGCGTATGAATGTTGGCTCAGCTTGAATCGCCCGTCAATCCTTTAACTCTTGATATCCCTTACCTTTCAACTGCGATGTCCGGCGCGGGTGGCGCAAGCAGCCTCGAACAGGCACGCAGGATCCTCCGATACGGCCATTCGCTGTTGCGCCGCGCGCTTGCCTCATCCTGAGGAGCAGCGCCGAATGAGCGCGCCGTGGCTTCGCGGAAGAAAATCTCCCCAAGCCGCGGTTTCTTGTGGAACCACCGCGCCAGCAGGCTCAACTGATCCTCCAACTCGCGATAGCCTTGTTGTGAGGTAGCTGCCTTCACGGGAAGAGTAGCTTGGTCTCCCGGCCCCTCCAGCCACTCTCGCAGAATCTGCTCGACCGAACGAGGTTCGCTCGCTAGTTCCGCAAAACGCAGCATGCGCGGCTCCTCGATGCGCCCGGCTCGCACTGCGAATACGGCCACGGTGTTGTCTTCGGCGGCTCGCTGAAGAACGACGGCGTTCAGGTCTTCAACGCGCCGCGCGAGCTCCGGCAATCCGCGCATCGCTTCCGCCGCTTTCTCGATTCTGCGATGGACCGCCGCGGCTCGCTCGAAATCGAGCGCCTCGCTCGCCGCTTCACGCTCACGTTCTAGCTCTGCCGTGAGTGACGCGCCGCTCGTCGCCAGAAACGCGACCACGCAGCCCACTTCCGCGTCGTAATCATCCTTCGTGCATCCAGCGAAGCACGGGGCAAGGCACATCTTCATCTCCGAATACATGCAGCCGGGAAAGCTCGGATCGCGCCGAATTTTGATCTGGCAGCGCCGAATCTTGAAAAGGTCGAGAAATCCCGACGCGAATACATCCGCCGCGCGGCGAGAAGCGAACGGCCCAAAATAAAAACCACTCGCGCCGATGCGCCGGGTGGCGTAACAGCGCGGATACGCGTGTGCGAGGCTAACCTTGAGAACGGCGGGCGGTCGCAGCCTCGTCCTCTCGCGATAGGACGCGGGCCATAGCCGTCGCGCATGTTGCCAGTGTAGGTAACTTAACTCGAACGGAGAGCCGACAACGTGATACCGCACTCGCGCCGCAAATTGGCGCAGGTTCAGGCGCTTCGCCGAGGGATCGGGCTGCCCCAACAGTACCGCGAGCCGTTGGCGCAGATTGGCTGTGCGCAGTAGATAAGGCCTCGCCCCGGTCAATTCCTCGCGCGGTTCGACAGTAAACACAGCGGCGCGCGCCGGAACTGCGGCGAAACATTCGCGATCGTGCGAGGCATCGAACTCCACCGTGGAATTGAGCTCTTGCATGGAAGAAGTGTGACTCGTGATGCGTGACTGGTGACCAGTGACTAGTGACCAGTGCTAGTGACCACAAGTAAGGCGCGAGGATCAATTTAGCTCGAAAGCGCCGGTTTTTCACCAGTCACCAGCCACCAGTCACGATTCACAAATGCAACGCCTTGTACAACCTGGAATACGTCGTGGACAACTCTTCCGGCTCGAGCCTCGTTTCCGAAACCGTCGTCATGAAATTCGTATCGCCGTTCCATCGGGGCAGCAGATGCAGATGAAGATGATCGGCAATGCCCGCGCCGGCCGAGCGGCCCAGGTTCATGCCCAGGTTAAAACCTTCCGGATGATAGACGCCATCGAGCGCACCTTGGACACGCTGAGCGAGAGCCATCATTTCCGTCGTGGTTTCCGTGTTCAGACCGGCAAAATCCGCCGTGTGCGCGTACGGAACGATCATGACGTGGCCCGACGTATAAGGGTAGCGGTTGAGAATAACGAAATTGTTTACGCCGCGGAGGACGACCAGCGTTTCCTGGTCCTGGTGAGCGGCTGCTGCATGGCAGAAAACACAGCCTGCGATATTTTGTGCTTGGGCAATATATCGGTAGCGCCAGGGCGTCCAGAGGTAATCCATAGGTTATCGATCGGTAACCGCGCGGGGCGGGAAATGCCCCCTCGGTGTACCGTCAGCTCTGCGGTGTGGCCGGTGCCGCGCCAGGGCCAGAAGCAGCCGCAGCGCCGCCGTTGACATGATCCTTCAGTTCCTTGCTGGGTTTGAAAAATGGAATTTTCTTAGGCGGCACTTCGACCTTGGCCCCCGTCTTCGGATTGCGACCGGTTCGGCCCCGGCGCTGTCGCGTGCGGAAGCTCCCGAACCCCCGGATCTCAATGCGATCGCCGCTTTGCAGCGCGCCTATGATGCTTTCAAAAATAGTTTCCACGACCGTTTCGGATTCTTTGCGTGGAAGTTCTGTGACGCGTACAACCTCTTCTACGAGGTCCGCTTTTGTCACGGTGGAATCGGTCATCGATTTATGCTCCAACAACTCTAAATTGCACCTGTACGGTGCCCCGACGTTGCGCTCCTGCAAATCGCGCCATTCACTCGTCGCGAGAGATTCCCCGCGAAGAGTCTCCTCTGGTGGCAATTCCATATCACCAAATGAGGCTGAAGGGAAATAAAATTTGCAGCTCCGGACGGGGAGGGTCCCCCGGAGCGTTTACAAAGAACGCTTGGCCATGATGGCGTCGCCGATCGTGGCTTTCGCCGAAGATTTCGTCGACCGGTAGTCGTCCATGTCGCGGCGTTCCGCTTGTTTCTGGGCGGCCCGATAGCTGAGCCCAATTTTGTGCTGGTCAGGACTAATCTTCACAATCTTAAATTCATAATCGCGGCCCGGATCGAGCAAGCCGCTCTGTCGCACTCCAGGCCGTGGCGGCGCCGCCGTCTTATCGCCTTTGTTCCGCCGTTCATCGATTTCGGAAATGTGGCAGAGGCCTTCGATTCCGTCCGCCAACTCGACAAACGCTCCGAACGTCGTAACGCGAGACACTTTGCCGCGCACCAAATCGCCGACCTTGTGCTTTTCGAACCACGACGACCAGATGTCGTTCACCTGCTTGACGCCGAGTGACACGCGGCGCGACGCTTGGTCGATCTTCAACACCTTCGCTTCGACTGCGTCTCCCTTCTTATACACGTCCGCGGGACTCTTAATCCGTCCAGTCCAGGAAATATCGCTGACGTGAATTAGACCGTCGAACCCCTCCTCGATTTCCAGGAACGCGCCGAATTCGGTCAGGTTGCGAATTTTCCCGCTCACCACGGTCCCGACCGGATACTTGTCGGCAAGCTGCTGCCATGGATCGGCCTGGGCCTGTTTCATGCCTAGAGAAATGCGCCGCTCGTTCGAATCGACGCCCAGCACTACAACTTCAACCTCGTCACCCACTTTCACCACTTTTGAAGGATGCTGCTTGCGCTTGGACCATGTCATTTCGCTGACGTGGACCAAACCCTCGATGCCAGGCTCCACTTCAACGAAAGCGCCATAGTCGGTAAGGCCCATGATTTTTCCGGTGAGTTTCTTGCCAGCCGGATAGCGTTCCGGCACCGATGCCCACGGATCGGGCAACAATTGTTTGCGCCCGAGCGATACACGGCCCTTTTCTTTGTCATACTTCAAAATCTTCACTTCGACTTCTTCGCCCGGCGACACCGCGTCCAGCGGGCTCGCAACTCGGCTCCAGGACATGTCCGTAATGTGCAGGAGGCCGTCGATGCCGCCCAGATCCACGAACGCGCCGTAACCGGTTACGTTTTTCACCACGCCGCGCACTGTCTGCCCCTCGGCCATCGAGTCCAGCATGGCCAGCCGTTGCGCCGCCACTTGCTCGTCCAGAATGGCGCGCCGACTGACGACGATGTTCCCGCGTTTGCGGTTCATCTTGAGCACGCGGACAGTAATCTCCCGATCTTTCCATTCGTCCAGGTCTCGAACCGGATGCACATCTGCCTGCGACGCCGGCAAGAAGGCGCGCACACCAATGTCTACCACCAGACCGCCCTTGATGTGGTCTACTACCTTCCCGGTAATATCGGTCTTGTTTCGGTAGGCTTCTTCGATCTTGCCCCAGGCTCGCCGCCGACGCACTCGCTGGTAAGACAGCAGGACCATCCCATCCTTGCGATCGCCCGTGCGCTGCACTTCAACAGGCTGGCCCACTTGGAGCGGGAACGGCCCGTCCAATTCCGCGAATTCCTGCGCGGGAATCAGACCTTCAGTCTTTCCGCCGAGGTCCACTACAACACCCAGATCGGTAATCGCCACGACCTGTCCAGATTCAATTTCGCCTTCCGCCGGCGCCTGATGCGGCGTGGCGTACTGTTCCATCAGTTGTTCCATCTCTGACGTCGATTCGGTGGAGGCCTCGCCGGTTTCCACATCGGCTTCCACCACCGCGCTCACGTCGGAATGTTCCACCGCTGCCGGGCCGTCCGGTGTGGCGACGGGTTCGACGGGAACCACGGTGACTGCCGCGGGCTCTGTGGTAAATGAAGCAGGAACAGCTGTCGGCGCCTGTTCTTGCGCTGCGGAGGGAACCGATGATTCAGTCTCAACCGAAGTCGTTTGCTCGGCCGCCGGTGTAGCGGCGGCTGCGGATTGTCCGGCGGATAGCTCCGCGCCGGGGTTTTCGTTGTCGGATAACATCTTTTAATGGCCTCCAGTGACGGCTTTACCGTTGCCCCTGATCGATATCCCAGGGTTATCTTCCGAGTCACGGGACGGTGCAAGGAAGGAAATGCGGCTTCCCACCCAAGGGCCGCACCCCGGCGATGATACCCGCGCCCCGTGGGCTGTGTCAATCGAAGCTCGGGGGTGGTTCGTGAGGCCGTGGCTAGTGGTTGGTGACTCGCGGTCGTAAATGGCGGGAGTTTCGAAGCGGAACTTTTAGCCCTGGATTCTCAACTTTAAAATGTCCATGTTCACTCCTTTGCTTTCACGAGTCACCAGTCACTAGTCACGACCGCACGCGTCCCGCCGAACGAACCTCGCGGCGGTAATCCGGAGCAAACAGTTCAATCGTGCGGCACATCTCGTAGAGACGCGAACGAATTCGCGTTCCGAGCCTATCGCCGAGCGAATCTTCCCGTGCCGAAGAAACAGCTTGGCCGGAGGGAAGTCGCGGACCCGGCGTCGCGGAAATTGCCGCGCCGGTATCGAGATAGTTCGTCGTCAGCAGCGTGATCCGGCGTTCGTTGTACCTCGAATTCAAAATGTGACCCACGGTTTCCAGCGCCCAGGCGGAAGGCTTGCTTGCTCCTAAATCGTCCAGCAGCAGCACGTCGGCGGTGAGCACAGGTTCGAGCACGCCCAGTTCCGTGGTCTGGCTTTCCGCGTTATAGCTCCCCTGAATTTCCTTCAGCAGTTCCCGATAATCGTAGAAAAGTCCGCTGTGACCACGGACCACGATTTGGCGTAGCGCGGCGACGGCGAGATGTGTTTTTCCGGCGCCGCACGGGCCCATCAACAGCAGTCCTGTTTCGGTGCCCACTGGATAATCGCGGGCAAACGCCTCCACGACAAGTTTGGCTTGTTCGAGGCTGCGATTCCAGTTGGCCGCTTCACGGCCCTCGTCGTATAAGTTTGTATCGAAGTTGTCAAAGTCGCAGTGCTCGTATCGCTTCGGGATGCGCGCCCGCGCTACGATCCGCGCAGCCCGGTCATTGCCCGTGCAATCGCAGGGCACGGCCCACACGTGCCGGGCCGTGTTCGTGCCGGGAACGGGCTTGTCCCACGAAACACGCTTCGGTTTCTCTTCTTCCGCAAGTTGTTCGACGGTCTTCCAGCCGGTACCGCCGCATAGCGGGCAATCAGATTGCGCCATGACGCCAGCATAGGCGCGCGCCACGCGATGCGCAAGTCGTCATGTCCTGTGGAAAGCGGCGAGTGTGTGGAAAAGCGTGACTGGTGATTCGTGGATCGTGGTGCATGACTCGGTGGCACGCATCTTTGTGCCGGATCTATCGGTCCGTGATTTTCAATTCCAGTAAATCGCCCCCTAGACTCTTTCACCAGTTACCAGTCACCGATCACCAGTCACTAGTCACGACTTATGCACTCGAATCACCTTCGGCGGCGGCACCCGCACGAGCGCATTCTCGGGAGGACGCGCGGAGGCGGACCGCATCCCGCGGGACAGTTCCTGTTGCACGAACGATGTGAACGCTTCCATTTGGCGCTGCATTTCGGCCATTTTCTCGCGCATGTTTAAAATGATTTCAATACCCGCGAGGTTAACTCCCATTTCGCGCGTCAGCGTGAGGATCACTTCGAGCCGTTCGAGGTCCGAATCGGTGTAAAGTCTCGTATTTCCATCCGAACGGGAAGGTTTCAGCAATCCCACGCGCTCATAGAGCCGCAGCGTTTGCGGATGCAATTTGTACAGTTCCGCGACGGCCGAAATCATGTATCCGGCGCGAGCCTTTTTCCGTTTTGCGTTCGTGCGGGGCATCGCAGCACCTCTCATGCCTTGGCGCGGTCGAAGATATCCTTGCGCGGGTCTTCCGGTGCGAGCTTTTCCAATTGTTTCAGCAATTCGCGCACTCGTTCATCCACCGGTTTCGGCACCACCACTTGCAATTCGACGTACTGATCTCCGCGCTGCGCGGGGTTGCGGACCGACGGCACGCCCTTGTCCCGCAGGCGCAGCTTCTGCCCGCTGTTGGTTCCCGGCGGAATGCGCAGCAACGAGCGTCCATCCATTGTGGGCACCTCGATCTTCGCGCCAAGCGCCGCTTCGGTGACGGTAATCGGCACGCTGGTGTAAAGGTCATCGCCACGGCGATCGAAAAACGGGTGCGGTTGCACGTCGGTGATGATGTACAAATCACCAGGGGGCGCGCCGGACGTCCCCGCGTTACCGCGGCCCGGAACGCGCACGCGTGAGCCGGTCTGGACTCCCGCGGGAATTCGAACTTCGATCGTGTCCACGTGACGCACTCGGCCTTCTCCGCCGCAGAGCCGGCAAATGTTTCGTGTGCGTCCAGTGCCTCCGCAGCGCGTGCAGCTAAGATTGAAGCGCATCTTTCCGCTCGTCTGCGTTACTTGTCCGGTTCCACCGCAAGAAGTGCAAGTTTGCGGCTGCCCCACGGTTCCAGTGCCGTGGCAATCCGTGCAAGCGTCCAAGCGCGCAATCGTGAGCTTCTTGACAGTGCCGCGCACCGCTTCCCAGAACGTGATCTCGATCTGATACTCTAGGCTGGAGCCGGGTTCCGCATGCGTTGGGGCTTCGGCTACCCCGCCGCCACCGCGAAAATACTGGCTGAATAGATCGCGAAAGCTCGGACCGCTACCCGCTCCGCCCCCTCCGCCAAAATCGAACCCGCCGAAATCGAAATGCACATCGCCGGCGTCTCCGGTCGGAGGCATTCCACTCGCGCCCGGCGTGTCAAAGCCGAA
>JBEKCU010000054.1:0-18056 GCA_050014735.1 Candidatus Acidiferrales bacterium
AAGCTCCTCAATACGATTTCGAATCCCTCCAGGACCTCGAAAATATCCCCGTCAACGGCGGAAGCAGTTCGCGCGCGCCGTGGCAGATGCTTGCCAACCTGGGAGGCATCACGCGCGGTTCGGGTATGGCGATCGTCTCCCACTACGATGCCCAGGTTCTCCTCGACATCTTCGGTTCGACGCAGAGCCGCGATCTGGGAGGCGTGGCGCGCGACATCGAGACCATCGTGAACCGCAATCGGTCCAAACTCCCGCGCGGTTCTCAAATGGTTATTCGTGGGCAGATCGCCACGATGCAGTCTTCTTTTGTCGGACTGCTGGCCGGGTTGGCGTTTGCCGTTCTTCTCATTTATTTGCTGATTGTCGTGAACTTCCAGTCGTGGCTCGATCCTTTCATCATTATTTCGGCGCTGCCCGCGGCCCTCGCCGGAATCGTCTGGATGCTCTTCCTAACGCACACGACCGTCAGCGTGCCCGCCTTGACGGGATCGATCATGTGCATGGGAGTTGCGACTGCGAATAGCATTCTTGTAGTGAGCTTTTCAAAAGAAAAGGTCCATGAGGGAATGGACCCGATTCACGCCGCGGAAGAAGCCGGGTTTACTCGTTTTCGTCCCGTTATAATGACGGCTATGGCGATGATCATTGGAATGGTTCCGATGGCCCTCGGTCTTGGCGAGGGTGGCGAGCAAAACGCACCACTCGGACGAGCAGTAATCGGCGGCCTGCTCTTCGCGACCGTCGCCACACTCTTGTTCGTTCCGTCCGTGTATAGCTTGATTCACGGATCGCGTGAGGATGGCGGCAAGTCCGTCATATTGGAGCTTCCAAATGACTAGGTCGATCCGAATTCTCGGAGCTTTCGTCGGAGGATGGGTTAGATGTCGATAGTTGCCAATCAGCAGGACTCGGCAGAAGCCGTGGCCGGAAGTCCGTCGCAACGCCCGGGGCCCCCATCGGGTGGCGGAACCACGCGTCTGCTTCTCCTGCTCTTCGTAGTCGTGTTATTCGCTTCTGCCATTGTCTGGGGAATTTCCAGCCGGCGAAGTACAAACGCGCAACTGGCCCAGGAAACGCAACAACTAGCGATACCTACCGTGGCGGTAATTCATCCGAAGCCCGCGCCACCGCAGCAAGAAATCGTCCTGCCCGGCAATATGCAACCCTACATAGATGCTCCCATCTATGCCCGCACGAACGGTTACTTGAAGAGTTGGACCGCGGATATCGGCGCGCACGTCAAGGTGGGCCAGTTACTTGCCATCATTGAATCTCCCGAAGTAGACCAACAACTGCAGCAGGCGCGCGCCGATCTCGCAACGGCCGAGGCGAACTTCCATCTCGCTGAAATTACGGCGGCACGCTACGAGGATTTAATCAAGACGGACTCGGTAGCCCAGCAGGACGTCGACAATGCAACCGGAAACTACGATGCCCGCAAAACAGCGGTTGAGTCGGCTCAGTCCAACGTAAAGCGGCTGCAGGAGTTGCAATCCTTCGAAAAGATATTCGCCCCCTTCGATGGTGTGATCACGGCTCGCAACACCGATATAGGCGCACTGATCGATTCCGGAAGCAGTGCTGGAACCGCCCGCGAACTTTTTCATATTGCCGCTGTCGACAAGCTGCGCGTCTATGTCAACGTTCCGCAGATCTATTCTCCCCAGATCAGGTCCGGACTGCGCGCGCAACTCGTGTTGACTGAATACCCTGGGCGGCAATTCGAAGGCACGATTGTTAGAAACTCAGGAGCGATCGACAACACGACCCGCACTTTGCTGACGGAAATCGATGCTGACAATCCGGCGGCCCTTCTCAAACCCGGGGGCTACGTGGAAGTTCATCTCAAATTGCCTTCTCCATCGACAACTTACACGATTCCCGTGAATGCGACGATTTTTAAATCCCAAGGCATGCAAGTGGCCACGGTGAAGGACGGAAAGACCATTTCGCTCATACCCATCGCACCTGGACGAGATTTCGGGACGGACATCGAGGTCCTTTCTGGCCTTAGGGCCGACGATTCGGTGGTGATAAATCCCCCTGACTCCCTCACGAATGGCCAGCAGGTTCAACTGGCACAGACTGAGGCTCCTGTGCGGGGGAATCGATAATGTCCGGTTTCATCCTCGATTTAGCGAACGATCCGATCGTCGGTCAGCTAAGCAGTTTCTTCCAGTGCCGGAAGACAAAGGGCTCGTCGACTGGGTTTGCTGCTCTGTATTCTTGGCTACTTCTAGTCGTATTTCTAACCAATGGTTGTTCGGTAGGTCCGAAATATTCGAGGCCCACAACACAGATTCCTCCTGCGTACAAAGAGACGAGCAATTGGAAGACTGCCGACCCGAGTGACGCGGCGCGAAAGGGCAATTGGTGGGAAATTTTCCAAGACCCGCAGCTGAACGCACTGGAAGAAAAAGTATCGGTCTCCAATCAGACTCTGCGGGCCGCCCAGGATCAATTTCTGGAAGCGCGGGCTGAGGTACGAATTGCTCGTTCTTCGCTATTTCCGGTTGTCACGGCAAATCTTCCGGTTTCCCGCCAGCGCACGTCGCAGAACCGTCCGCTCGCGAGTCCAACCACGCCATATAACTATTCTGACTTCGTAGTCTCGGGAGATCTGTCCTATGAGGCCGACGTCTGGGGCAGTATCCGAAAAACCGTGGAGACAGCCAGGGAACAGGCACAAGCCAGCGCTGCTGACCTGGAAACGGTACGTCTGAGCCTGCACGCGGAGCTTGCCCTGGACTATTTCACTCTTCGCGGGTTGGACGCGCAGAAGGCATTATTCGATTCGACCGTGGCGGCATACGAAAAGGCCTTGGAATTGACGCGGAGCCGCTTCCAGGGCGGAGTGGCTTCCCGGGAAGATGTCGACCTGGCGGACACGCAACTGGAACAGACGAGAGCGCAGGACATCGACATTACTTCGGCGCGCGATCAGTACGAGCATGCTGTGGCTGTCCTGATTGCGCAGCCTGCGTCAGGCTTCAGTCTAACGCCCGCGCCCATGCCAACCCCTCCGCCCGTTACGTCTCCCGGACTCCCGTCGGAGTTGCTGGAAAGGCGTCCCGACATCGCGAGCGCCGAGAGACTTGTGGCGGCCGCCAATGCGCAAGTGGGCATTGCCAGGGCAGCCTTTTTTCCGACGATCATGCTTGGTTTGGCGGGCGGATTCGAATCCGCACAGTTCCCTTCCTGGCTGACGGCATCCAGTAGCCTTTGGTCGGTGGGCGCTTCGGCTGCGGAGACAGTTTTTGACGCCGGGAAACGCCGCGCAGTATCCGATCAAGCAAAAGCGTCGTATGACCAAACCGTGGCCAACTATCAGCAAACGGTCCTGACAGCGTTTCAGCAGGTGGAAGATTCTCTTTCGGATCTGCGGGTACTCGAAGACGAGGCTAAGACTCAAGACGCTGCTGTCGCTGCGGCGCACCGTGCACTGGAACAATCCACCAACCGCTACAAAGGAGGAGTCGACACGTATCTGACCGTGATTACCGCGCAAAGCGCCGCGCTGGAGAATGAACGAACGGCAGTGACTCTGGTCACGCGCCGATTGACGTCCGAAGTTTTGCTCGTGAAGGCGCTCGGCGGCAGCTGGAATGTTTCTCAGCTTCCACCTGTGGACTGAAAATCCTAGTGAGCAGGGCCAAAAGGTTGTTGCATTTTTTTGTGGGTCAGGGCTTCAGCCCTGACATAAAGGCCGCAAAATGAACGGGGCTTTAGCTCCTGCGGATAGTGTACATCCTAGATCTATATACGGCACAACGCACTAGCTGCTGTGGTTCTTGTCCCCCCCACCGTGCATCGTTTTGTCGACCGGGCAATACGTAGGCGCCTCCGTATTGTCCACGAGGTGCTTCACTGGCTTGAGAGTTTTCAAATAAGCGAACACCGCCTTCAGGTCATCATCCGTCATGTTTCGATAAATATGCCACGGCATGATCTGATTTAGCGGCCTCGCGTTCACGTAACCGGTCCTAATCGTTTGCACAAACATGGTTTCGTCGTAGTACGGAATTCCAGAAGGGTCTGGAGTGATGTTCGCAGTGGCGACTTTGCCCCACGGGCCTTCAAATATTTGTCCGCCAGCAAAGTCCATCCCGGCGATGGGCTGGCCACGCTCCTGTGGGGTGTGGCAGTCCGCGCAGCCCGCGATCGTCGCCAGATGCTCGCCACGTTTGACCGAAGTGGAAAGATCGGGCGCCGGAACCGGCGTCAAGATGGGCTCTGGAATACTACGAATCAGATATTTTACAGGGAAGATAATCTCTGTGTTGGGGAGAGGATTCCGCACAGCGGGAATCGAACGCAGATATACAACAATCGAAGCCACGTCTTCATCCGACAACTCGTGAAAATTTTGGTAGGGCATCATCGGGAACAGGGTGCGGCCGTCGTGGCCAATTCCCTCGCGGATCGCGCGGGCCAATGCATCGTCGCTCCACGTCCCGGTACCAGTTTCGGAATCGGGCGTGATATTCGGCGCCACGACATGGCCCGGCAATCCCTTAAGGATCGAAAAATCCTCGCCCGCGCCTTCCATGCCGGGAGTGATGGGGGCATCGTGTTGAGTCCAGTCATGCGGCGAGTGACAATCCATGCAGGGTGCGACGGCCTCAGCCAGGTATTTCCCACGCGCCCAGCGTTCCGGAGTGCGTTCAAAAACACGATTGGTTAGAGGCCGAACGCGGGGACCGATGAACGGACGCCATCCGATCGTCATCGTAATGCCAACGGCGAGCAATGCAACCAGACACAACAGGGCGACCAGAGAAATCCTCAAGAAGCGCTTCATCGGATCGACCTCCTCCGCCAGAAATGGATTTGGAAATGCTTATTCGATCTCTGCAATACGCCTTGCGTGACGTCCACCAGCAAACGGCGTGACCAGCCATATCTTCACAATCTCCAGCGCCAGTTCTTCCGGTATCATCCGCTGGCCCAGAGACAGGACGTTGCTGTCATTGTGCTCCCGAGCCAGCTTGGCTGTCTCCAGGCTCCAGCAAAGGGCGCACCGGACACCGCGTACCTTGTTTGCGACGATTGCCTCGCCGTTACCGGAACCGCCGAGGACGATGCCGCGTTCGCACTCGCCGCGAGCGACCGCTTCCGCCGCAGGCCGGATAAAAAGGGGATAATCGACCGGCTCGGCGCTGAATGTGCCGTAATCAGTGACTTCGTGCCCGAGTCCGGCCAAAAGAATTTTGATCTTCTCTTTGTACTCGAAGCCCGCGTGATCGGAACCCATTGAGATCTTCACGGTTCAAAGAATAGGTCTCGCAAAATCCGGCTGTCAAGCACTTAAGCTGGACTTCGCGCGAATACATCCGGGAAAACTCGCCCACGCCGTGCATATGTATGGATTTTGTCGGCATTGCAATCGTAGGGGCGCAACGTGTCGTGCCCTGCGGTCGAGCCATCGACTTCCGGTTTCGCGAGCAGGCGTTGATTCGCCATTAGCCCATCTCTCGCACGAGCAACGGACGCACATATCGCTTCGGGCATCGCTATTTCCGCCCCGCGATAGCGCCGGGGTGCTACTGTAAACGCCCCAATTGGTAATCCAAAAGGGCGGTCTGCGTCTCGTAATCGTACTTGGCACTTACGTTGGTAATCTGAGCCTGAGTCTGATTCAACTGCGCCTGGCTGAACTCGATGATAGAGCTTAGTCCGAGCCGATACCGCGATTGCGCTAGCTCGAGCGCCTGGTTCGCGGCGTTCAGTAGTTGCTCGGTCACCGAGAGGCGCTGGTATGCGGAGTTGGCGTTGAGCCAGGCCGTCCGCACGTCACGGGAAATCCGATCCTGAGTATCGCGAAGAAATTGCTCCTGGGCGCGAGCCTCCGACGTCGCTTCATTCTTGCGCGCCGTGAATAACCACCCGTTGAAGATAGGAATATTCACGTTAAATCCCGCCGCGGCGTAACGACTAGGGAGAATGTCTTGGCGGTAGGGAACAGTCCCAGCGACGCCGACCGCCGAAATTGTGGGGAAGTACAGATCGCGTTCCGCAGTGGCAAAACTCTGCGCCGATTTCACGCTGAAACCTTGACTGATAATTTCGGGCCGGTTTTGCAGGGCCTCTCGAAGCAGGGGCGCATACTCCGGGGGCGGCTCGGGTGCCTGGGTTTGATCGGCCAGCGCAAAAGTCCTCTGATCAGGATATCCCAGAGCAGCGGAAAGTTCAGCAAACGAGGTTTGGACGTCGTTCTGCGCCTGGATTAGCAGGAGTTGCGCCTGGGCCAGATCCACGTTCGCAAAGCTAACATCGAGTCCGGATTTGAGATTGTTCTGCTGCAGAGCGGTGATTTGATCGGACACAAGCTGGCGCGATTTGACGGTTTGCTCGGCGACTTGAAGGACGGCCTGGGTCCTCAACACGGTGAAGTAGGCTTGATTTACCTGCAACAATACGTCGGCACGCGTGGTCACGACATTTTCCTGTTGCGCGCGTGCATGCAAGCTCGAACTCTTGACCAACTCGTGAGTCCTGCCAAAATCGGTGACCAACTGGCTCACGGTAGCGCCATCCGCGAACCTGTCGTAAATACTCGGATTGTTCAAAGCTCCGGCGGCGATACGGCTTCCATTCTCAGCTTCAACTCCCGTTAGACTGCCGAACGCCTGCGGAAAATAGACGGACCGAACTTCCCGTACCTGCGATACCGCGGCTGAAGCCAATTGCGTTGCCGCCTGAATTTGCGGATGGTTTTTGATGGCGATCTGCTCAGCCTCTGGAAGAGTAAGTGTTTGAGGCGTCTGTGCGCAACACGGGACAGCCAACGAAACAGATATTAAAACAGAAAAAAATGCAGAGCGCATTAGTGCACCTCTCCCGGAATCATGTGTGCGTTCCGGGCCTCTCGGCGCCGGTAGATCAGCAAATATGCAGCCGGCACGACAAAGATCGTTAGGAGGATGGAGGAGATCAGGCCTCCGATAATGGCCCGAGCCAGCGGGGCGTATGCTTCGCTGCCCGTTTCAAGTTTGAACGCCATCGGAAGCAGACCCACGACGGTTGCGAGAGACGTCATCAGAATCGGGCGCAACCGAATGCGGCAAGCGTCAGCGACGGCATCGACGAGGCCGCGCCCCTCGCTGCGCAGGACGTTCGCGAAGTCCACGATCAGAATGCTGTTGGAAACCACCATTCCTTGCAGCATTACGATGCCCATCAGCGACTGGATGTTCAGCGTCGTTCCCGTGAAGACCAGCGTGATGATCACTCCCACCAGGCCCGTGGGAACGGCCAACACGATCAACAGGGGGTCGGTGAAGGACGCGAACTGTGCGACCAGAATCAAGTACACAAGCAAGATGGCGAGGACCAGGCCGATGCCGAAGCTGCGGAAGGAATTCTGCATCGTCACCACAAGGCCGCGCATGTTGATTCGCTGGTTTGGCGGAAGATTGGTGTTGGCGATGATGTTCGAAATCGCCTTGGCGGGCTTTCCCAAATCTTCTCCCGAGGGAGCGACGTAGATGTCCACCGCCCGCTGCAACTGATAGTGGTCCACCTCCGTCGGTGACCGAACCACGCTCACGTCCGCGACTTGATCGAGATAGGTTGGAAATTTCAGATCCAGGCCGCGCAACGGCATCGTTTTCAAATCCTGCACGGAGTGCAGCTGGTTTTCAGGATACTGGACGGTTACAAAGTAGTTGTTGCCACTCCTCGGATCCACCCAATAACCAGGCGCAATCATGGCATTTGAAGTGAGAGACGTAATGAGATTGTCTATGACTTCCTGAGGACTGAGTCCAAGTTCACTGGCGCGCGCTCGATTCACGTTTACCTGCAGCGCCGGGTAGTCCATGTCCTGGGGAATATACACGTCGGAGATTCCGGGAATCGCGCGGAACTGACGCGCCAGATCCTGCGCAATACGATCGTCGGCAGCAAGGTCGATTCCGCTCACCTGGACGTCGATCGGCGCCGGAGCGCCCTGATTGAGCACTGCATCCACCAGGCCGCCGGATTGAAAGTAAGTGCGTAACTCGGGAATCTGCGATGCGATGCGCGCACGCACCTGATCCATATAGACGAAGCTACTTTCCTTATGGTCTTCCTTTAATCCCACTTGAACAAATGCGGTATGCATTCCAGAGTTCGGCGTGAACAGCGAAGAAAGATCGGGCGTCAGGCCGATATTGGAAACGATGGTTTCCAGTTCCTTGGGCGGGACAACTTGATGCACGATGTCTTCCACGCGCTTCACATAGTCATCGGTCAGCTCGATTCGCGTACCTGTCGGCGCCTTCACGTTAATGACAAACTGGCCGGCATCGCTACGCGGGAAAAAGGAGACGCCCATGAAGGGAACCAGGAGGAAGCACAGGGCAAAAAATATCAGGAATCCCACAATCACGGTACCCGGAACCTCCAACGCTTTCCGGACCCATTTTTCGTAAAAATTCAGCATCACCTCGAATTTCGCATTGAACCGGGCATGGAATCGCGCCCCCCAGGACTTTTTCTTCCCCTCCTGCCCGGCTTCATGATCATGGATGGCCTTCAGATAATTGGCGCAGAACAGCGGCACAACCGTCACTGCGTCGAAGTATGAGGCGAACAGCGCGAGAACAACAGCAAGCGCCAGCGCGCCGAACAAATATTGGCTGACGCCAAACAGGAATGTAACCGGAAAGAAAACGACCACGGCGACAAGCATGATGGCTAACACCGCCAGTGCGACTTCGTTTGTCCCTTTGATGGCCGCCGTGACCGGATCCTCGCCCATTTCCAGATGGCGAAATACGTTTTCAATCACCACCACGGAGTCGTCAATCAGGCGCGAAAACGCGAGCGCCAGCCCGCTCAGCACCATGGCATTAATCGACTTGTCGGCGCTATGCAGAATGAAAAATGTAATGAAGACCGAAATCGGAATCGACAGAAAAACCGCCAGCGTGGCGCGAACGCTGCCCAGGAAAATCAAAATCATCGCTCCGGTCAGCAAGATTCCAATTCCGCCTTCGCGCAACACCGTGGAAATCGCTTCCTTAACAAAAACAGATTGATCGAAGGTGACAAACGCTTTCATCTGCGCGGGGATATCACGCAGATGTTTTATGGCGTCTCTGATCCCGTTCACCACAGCAATGGTGTTCGTGTCTCCTCCCTGCTTCTGGACCGCCACGTAAACCGATTTCTGCCCATCGACTCGGACGATGTTGTATTGCAGCGCCGACCCGTCCACCGCCTTGCCCACATCGGAAACGAATACCGATTTCTGGCCCTCGGTCTTGAGGGGAACGTCATTCAGCGCCTTGGCGTCCGGAACTTGAGCGTTCGTGTAGATGTTGTAGTCGATAGGACCAAGACGCACGTCACCGGCCGGCAGAATCAGGTTGGAGGCGTTGGTTGCGCGAACCACGTCCATGGGACTCAACTCATGTGCCTGTAGTTTGACCGGGTCGACATAAACCATTATTTGCCGATACTTGCCCCCATACGGAGGCGGAACTGTAGCTCCGGGGACACCTGCGATCTGATTGCGAATTTGGAACTGCAAATAATCGTGCAGTTGTGTCTCATTCAGCCCTTGGCCTTCCACTGTCAGAAGGCATACCGGCAAGCTGGAGGCATCCACCTTCAGCACGACAGGAGGCAAAGTTCCCTGGGGAAGTCGTCGCAGATCCGCCATGGCTAAGTTGGAAATTTGGGTGACGTCCGCGTCCGCATCCGTGCCAGCTTGAAAGTAAATTTTAATAAGGCTCACACCTGGTAAGGATCGCGACTCCATGTGATCCACGCCGCCCGCCAATGTGAAGAACCTTTCAAACGTATCGGTGATGTCGGCTTCGATCTGCTGAGGAGGCATCCCGCTATAAAACGTCGCAACCAGCACCACAGGGATATTGATGGGAGGAAACATATCCACCGGCATGCGGGCCAAGCTGGTCAACCCCAACACGACCACGAACAAACAAAATACGATGATCAGGTAAGGATGTCGGACAGCAAAAGAAGGCATGGGTTCTCCTATTCCATGTTGGATGGGACGACTGGCTTGGGCGTGACACGTTGACCGGGCCGGTATTGATCCAAGCTCCCATAAATGATGGTTTCGTTTACTTGTAATCCTGAGGTGATTTCCACATCGGTCGCCGATTGCAGTCCCACCGAGACCTCGCGCCTGACGAGCTTATCGTCCGGTCCAACAAGCAGCACTATTCCCTTCTCTGGGTTCGTAATCTGAACCGCTTGGACAGGCACAGTGAGAACATTCGAGGCGGAATGGAGCGGAATTTTAACGGACGCATACATCCCGGGGACCAGCACGTATTTGGGGTTGGGAACGTCCACTTCTGTGTGCATCGTCCGCGTCGTCATATCGATTTGATCCGTAAAGCGGACGATTTTGCCGTCAAAACTCCGGTTCTCACCCGAGACATTCACCGCAACGATCTCGCCGGTGTGAATATCCGCAACCGCCCGTTCCGGAACGGGAATCACGAGTCGCAGAAGATCGTTTTGCGAGAGGCGGCACAGGGCCGAATCGCCTTTGTTGATCGTGGATGTCCCGGCGGGAAGCAACGCTCCCGTGAAGGCGTAAAGCTGCGTGACGACCCCATCGAACGGCGCTGTCATGTTGGTGTAAGCGAACAAAGCCTGATCTTTTCCGAGCGCTGCTTGAGCGACCTGTAAGCCCTGTTCGGCTGAAGCGAGCGCGGCTTTCTGCGCGGACACGCCGGCGTCCGCCTCCAAATCTTTTCCTTGCGCCTCGTCGATTTCTTCCTGCGCGACCAGTTCGGGGCGAGATTTTTGCACATCGGCAAGCCGTGTGTAGGTGAGGTGCGCAACCTTGTAGGTGGATTGCGCGCGGTTTAGTTCCTCGCCGGCGCGCGTCAGGTCTTGTTCGCTGCGTCGGACAGCGGCCTGATCCTCCTGTATCTGTTGTTGTAGTTCGGGGATTTCCAGCACGGCCAGCACCTGACCTTGTTTCACGTGGGTTCCATAGTCCACGTTAAGCTTCTTGATATAGCCGGAGACCTTCGCGTAAATGTCGACTTGCTGGAACGGCTGCAATTCCGATGCGATCTCCAGCGTGTCGGCAATATTTCCACGCACGACTTTCACCACGGCGGCCGGAGGTGCGTTGGCCACGTCATCGGCGGAAGTTCTGTGTGTGGTGCCGCAGCCACTGAGAAACCCGGCACAGAGGACGCCAGCGCACAGGACGCCAGAATAGGGAACGACCAATAATAAATTCCGTGTTTTCGTGGGACTCACTTTGAAGCCTCCAAGCCGGCGAATAGCTTCCTTATTTATTGGATGCCTTTCTTTTTGCCGCCAAAGCGCCGATTTCCGCGCGAAGCTTTTCCACACTAAAATCAGCTGATTGACAGAATTCAATGATTCTCCGTTCTTGGGCGATCATTCCCTCGGCAATCGCTGGAATTCGGTGCGCGAGTTCCAGAGGAACGGTCTGAACTCCGTGGAGGTCGCCGTGCATCAAGTCACCCGGCCGCACTTCCATGTGCCCGACTGCGACCGGCCCTCCGAAATCGAAAACGTGGGCGAATGCGTGCGAAACCGAGAGGTTACCCGCAAACAATTGAAAATTCAGGGACTTCACCTCGTGCACATTGCGGACAGCTCCGTTCGTCACCACTCCGACAAATCCCATTGCGCGTAGAATGTTCGCGTGGACATCGCCGATAAAAGATCCGACTCCCGGGTGCGGGTCCAAATCTTCCACAATAAGAACTCGCGGGGGAGAAACGCTCAGCAAGTGGTCTAGCCAGTCCACCCGGTAGTAATAGCGTTCACCCTCCATCGGAGGTTCGGAAGTGCGAATCCGAACCGTCGCCGCGTAGCCAACCATCGGTGGCAGGTCATCAAAAACGCAGTGAACGCTTGAATCGGTAAAACCAGTATTCCGCAGACGCACGCCGAATGTTTCGATGGCATTCGCCACGCTGCAAGAGTCAAGACGCCGCAACTGCTCCAGTTGGGCCGGTTCTAAAGGATGTACTCCCATGGTCTCCCCTGAAAATTAAGATATCGCCTGGCGCAATTTCAAACGGTACAGTGATTACCTGAGACCCGAATGGACTCGGCCTTTAGTGGCACAGGCTCTTCAACCGGTGTAATTTTCAATCCCGGCAAGTCAAGAAAGCGCAAATGCTGAACCTTGTGCTACCGGAAAATTCGAGCACGATACAAATTTAGTTCGTGGGCGTTGGCAGGGGGTTGTCCCTGCGGGAAGTTAAGCGTGGGGTGGCGCGCGTAGCTGACGACTGGTAAAGCTGCGGTCGTCTAGCTTAGGACGTGGTTCGTCTGGTAGACGAGTAAGAGTCCGCGTAATCGGTGGCGCAGAAACGTTCGATTGCGCGAGACTCGGCTTCAGGGAGTCTCCGAACAGATATTTGAAGGGTGCGGCAAATTTCGACGTGTGGCCAGCCGACATCTCGAAAACGGCGTTGCCGGACACGGCCCCGTTTTGAACCAAAAAGGGGAGGAAACTCCATTGAATGATGCCAAGGACTAAAACTGCCGATAAAATCAGGCAACATGAAGACAGGCGTATTGTGGCGCGCTCTCGATTCATCGGTCGCCTCCTCAATGCTGAGAGAGGCACGGTACTGCATCGAGATCGAGGCTAGCACCTCGCGAGAATCTGTGTCAACAATCCGGCGGGCATTTGTAACTGAAGTAAACGCGGGGAACGTCTTACAATTGTGAGTTTACTAAGGAGCACGGTGAGCCCGGATGCGAGGTAACGTTCTTTTTGTAGAGGATGAAGAAGCCTTACAGATGACCGTGGGCGACCGCCTGCGGAATGAAGGCTACACCGTTGAATGCGCCGCCAATGGCGATGAGGGATTCGAGAAGGCCACGCAACTTCCGTTCGACCTGATTATCCTTGACGTGATGTTGCCCAAGAGAAGCGGATTCGTCGTTTGCAAGGACATCCGGGAAGCCGGCCTGATTACTCCCATCCTTATGCTCACGGCTCGCGGACAAACCAGCGACAAAGTCAATGGCCTGAAAATTGGCGCCGATGACTATGTCACGAAGCCCTTCAATATGCAGGAACTAATGGCTCGAGTCGAAGCGCTGCTCCGGCGCGCACCGATCCGCCCGGCCGCGCAGGCGGGCATTTTCGACTTCGGATCGCTTCACGTGGACCTTGTAGGAACCGAGGCGACGAAAGACAAGAGAGCCGTAAATTTATCCGCGCGCGAATTCCAGCTCCTTCGATATTTCATCGAGCACCGGGGAGCAACTCTCGCGCGCGATGAGCTATTGAAACAAGTTTGGGGATATAGCGCGAACATGTATACCCGCACCGTCGATGTGCATGTGGCGAGCTTGAGGCAAAAATTGGAAGATGACCCAAAACAGCCGAAATTAATCCTGACGGTGCAAGGGCTCGGCTATAAATTCAAGGCATGATGATTCCCGGCGTATAATACCGGGATATTGAACAAGGATTCCGGGCTCACGGGCCGCGATGGTCGGAACCTAGTGGCGGGTCATGAAACTACCCATTAAAGAGCGAGCCTTCTCAAATGCCATGATTATCCTGGCCACGATCGTGGTGATCGTGCTCGCCGCAGTTCAATACAGCCTAAGTAACCAGATCAGCGAAGCCACCAGCAACCGCCTGGCGGACAGCCTCCAGATGTCCATGATCAACTGGCATCTTGATTTCTTCCGTGACTTTTCCGAAATTTGCATCGCCATGCATGTCGATCCTGAGGCAGACACGCACGGCGACTGGAACCAATACGCCCGCAGGTTTGCGGAATGGAAAAAAACGACTTCACACCCTGAACTCATTTCGGATCTCTATATTGTGAAATTCAGCGAAGGGCTGAATCCGACAGCTCTCCGGCTCAATCCCAACGCCCAACGATTTGAACAGGGAACCCTGTCTCCCGAACTTTCGGTGCTGCGCCAGGAACTACGGCAGGCGCCTTCCCAGTTGACCTCCCCTGAGGACCTCGACCCATTCAATGTGCTTCGAGATCGGAGTTCGCAGGCCATTGACAGGGAATTTGCGGAGCGTTTCTATTCAGGCGGTCCGCTCGCCGGATGGCGGTTTGAAGCGGGCATTCCAGCTTTGGTACGCCCGCTCGCGAGCGACAACGCCGAATTCGCAGGACGCGGGAGTGCTAACCCGCGTGGCACCGATTGGATTGTCATTGCGCTGAACGAAAAAACGGTTCAGGACCAGCTTCTTCCTGACCTCGCTCAACGCTATTTCCGGGGAACGGAAGGACTTGACTACCAGGTAGCTGTGGTCGCCGGGGACAAACCGCGACACGTGCTTTATTCTTCCGATGCCGAATTTGGTGAGAAGGAAGTGGCGGACGCCGACGGCACGATGAACATCTTTGGACGCCTTCAAAACAAGGCGCAAAGATCCCCCATCCAAATTTTTCAAATGTCATCGGAGACCAGAGGGCCTGCGTCCTCCGTTGGAATCGCCTGGTTTCCGCTGCTTAACGACGAAAAAGGCGAGAACCAGGATTGGCGACTGGTCTTGCGGCACCGCCGAGGCGGACCGCTGGGAACATTCATTGCCGATTCGCGCCGCCGCAATCTGGCAATTAGTTTCGGCGTCCTCTTTCTGCTGGTTGTCAGTATGGCAATTCTGATTGTCACAAGCACACGCGCCCAGCGCCTTGCCAAGCTGCAGATGGATTTTGTCACGGCTGTTTCTCACGAATTGAGGACACCTCTTACCGTGATCAGCTCGGCGGCGGAGAACCTCGCCTATGGCGTTGTGGAGGGAAAACAGCAATTGGAGCAATACGGTTCCGTGATCGGCAACCAGGCGCGGAAATTGTTCGAGATGGTGGAGCAAATCCTTCTTTTCGCGGCGATTCGCGAAGGCCATCAGCGTTATAGCTTTCGCTCGATTGAGGTGACGGAAGTCGTGGATGCAGCGCTTTCCAGCACGGCAGGTCTGGTTCGAACGGCAGGATTTCGCGTCGAGCAAGACATTGAACAGAACCTGCCTCGAATCCTCGGCGACGCTTCGGCGCTTTCTCAATGCATGCAAAACCTGATCACGAATGCCTTGAAATATGGAACCGAGCAGCGATGGATTGGAGTGAAGGTTCGCCTCATCGTGCATGGGCTGAGCGGCAAGGAAATCCAGGTCAGTGTGGCGGATCGGGGAATCGGCATCGATCAAAAGGAATTGCCGCATATCTTCGAGCCCTTCTATCGGAGCCCCTCCGTAACGGGCGCCCAGATTCACGGGACCGGCTTGGGACTGCCGCTGGCAAAGAGCATCGTTGAGGCGATGCAAGGACACCTCACGGTAAAGAGCGTAATCGGACGCGGAAGCACGTTCACGTTGCATTTGCCTTGTTTGGAACAATCCGTGCGGCAAGCAGAAGCCGAGACAACTCAGGCCCTTTCTTCCTGACCACGCCCCTAACTTATTTAGATAGTTGGATTTAACAGGATAGTGAATCCTTGCCCGAAACACGTATATAACATTGCCGTTTTAACTCTTCAGCTATTGAGCGGTTTTTACAACATCCTTACAGCACCCGAGGACGGATTCGTTGTAGTTTCAATCTCGCAGAATTTGCAGTTGTGTCGTGTCGGGGGATTTGTTTTGGGTGCCGTCCTGGGTTGGACGGGTAGTGAATTGTTCCCTGCGCGAAATTCTAAACAGGTCTAATCAGGAGAATCCGAACATGGTAGATAACCAGAGCCCTGCGACTGGTGAGCCATTGCACGGCGGTCTTTTGGGGAGCAGCGTCTCGACTCTAAAAATTATTGCGAACCGCATCCGAGCTGCGGCTCTCGTTACTTGCGTGGTGATTCTCTGCGCGACGCCGATGTTCTGCCAGATGAACACCGCCGAGGTCTCGGGCGTCGTCAAAGACCCTTCCGGCGCCACCGTGCCCGATGCCGCGGTTGAAGCCGTTGAGAACAGCACGCGGCTGAAATATACCGCCACGTCCAATGCGTCCGGCGAATTTCTGCTCGGCCAGCTTCCCGTCGGGGTGTACAAGCTGACGGTGACTGCCAAGGGATTCAAGCAGTCTGTCATGTCCGACGTCGCGACGCATGCCGGCGATAAGCTACGTGAGACTTTCTCGCTTGAGCTCGGAGACACGACCCAAGTAGTAACCGTGACGGGTGAAGTAGGGCTATTGCAAACCGAATCCGCTGCCATCAAAGACACCATCGAGCAAGCTCAAGTCATCGATCTTCCGCTCAAAAGCAGAAACTTTATCGATCTAGTCGGATTGGCTCCCGGCGTGACAAATCCGCCAGCCGGCACGCGCGGCTCAGCGCTGCAACAGACCGGAAACGTCTTCGGAGTCCTTGGCCAGCGCAGCGGACATAACCTATATCTCGTCGATGGTGTGGCCGTGACCGATGAGGCATACAACAACATGGTTCTCAGCCCGTCGGTCGACGACGTTCAGGAAGTCAATATTAATCAGACATCTTACGATGCGGAGTTTGGCGGGAAATCGGGCGCCGTAATCAATGTCATCACAAAGTCAGGCAGCAATCAGTGGCATGGCAGCGCGTTCGAATTCGTACGGAATGACATCTTCGACGGGAAAAACTTTTTCGTTGCGCCGACCGCGCCCAAACCACCCTTCAAACAAAATCAGTTCGGGGCGTCCTTCGGTGGCCCAATTCAAAAGGATAAGACATTTTTCTTCGTGGACTACGAGGGGGAGCGAATTCGACAGTCCCAGACCAACATATTCACGGTTCCCACCGCTGCAGAGCGCGCGGGTAATTTCACCGGTTCAGGCATTACGGTAAACAACCCAGCCACCGGAACTCCTTTCCCAGGCGATACGATCCCCACAGTCGATCCCGTGGCAGCTGCCATTCTCGCAAGAGTTCCATTGCCGACTTCGACAGCCGCGAGTAATAATTTGAACGACACGGCGCTCTCCACAACGGACATTAACCAATACAATACCCGTATCGACCATACGTTTAGTTCGAACGACAGTGCCTTCGTTCGCTTTTCCATCTTCGATGCGAACGCCTATCTTCCCTTCGGTTCGACAGCGCTAAACGAGGCTCTCATCCCGGCATTTGGATATGATCTGCGAACCCATACCGACAGCCTTTCCGCAAGCTGGAGCCATATCTTTAGTCCGTCCTGGCTCAATGAGGTGCGGTTCGGCTGGCTATGGGTCGGCGGAGGAGAAACAAGTCCTAATGCGGGGATCAATTTTGCCGGGCAGACAGGTCTTCTGGGAGTAACTTCGAATCCTCTCGACACCGGGTATCCAAGCGTCTCCATTACGGGCTTTTCGGGCCTGGGCGAATCCACGCAGTACGTCCAGCGCCAGGACTCGGACTATGAAGCATACGACAACGTCCTCTGGCATCATGGGACGCACACGGTCAAATTCGGCGTCTATTACGTCCACCTGAACGTGAATCTGCTCAACGCCCAGAATGCGAGAGGAACATTTACTTTTGTGCCGACGAACACAAACTCGGCGAACAACTCCGGGACTGGGAATGCCCTGGGAAATTTCATCCTCGGCGACCCGAGCAGCGCTACGGTGGGATCGCAGGGACGAGGAAATCTCGACGGAATCACCAACTGGACACAGCTCTACCTCGAGGACAGTTGGAAAATCACGAACAGTCTTAACCTCGATATCGGCCTGCGCTATGAGTATAACCAGAACATGAAGGATGCGAATAACAATATTGCGATTATCAATACTCTTGTGCCGGGCGGCGAGTACGTTATCGCCAGCAACGCTCAAGGGCAGATATCGTCCGCAGCTACTCTGCTATCTGACATTCCTATTAAAGCCATCACGTCACAACAGGCAGGCTGGGATCCGAGCCTATTGCAGTCGCGTCCTCTTCGGTTCGCTCCGCGGATAGGACTCGCCTGGAGTCTGCCCGACCACAAGACGGTGATCCGTTCGGGTTTTGGAATTTATACCAACCAGGCGGCCTACAACATCATTGAAACCGCCGCTTTGAACCTGCCCTTCTATTTCGCCGAAACGGTGACGAATAATGGCACGTTGTGCTCAGGGGCGGCATGCAACACGGAGAAAATTCTAAACGTTCCA
>JBEKCU010000055.1:0-17898 GCA_050014735.1 Candidatus Acidiferrales bacterium
CCAGCCGCAAGCCTATGTTTCGCTGCAACCTGTGCCGCGTGGGCGAGCCTTTGAAATTGCGGTGGTTGCGAAGATCACTCCGGGCTTTCATGTCAATGCCCATGAGCCTTCGGAAGATTATCTAATTCCGACGAAAATCACGGCGGATCTGCCGCACGGCATCTCCCTAGTGGAGACGACGTATCCCCGGGGAGTCATGCGCGCGTTCAGCTTCTCGAAAACGCCACTGCGCGTCTACGAAACGTCGTTTACCGTCCGCATGAAATTGCGAGCCGACAACTCAGCGGCGCTCGGCCATCAAAAGATCGGCCTAACCGTGGGCTACCAGGCCTGCAATCAGGATGCTTGCCTGCCCCCGACGAAACTGCCCACGAACGCGGAACTGGAAATCGCCGAGGTGGACACAGCTGCTCATCCCGCAAATCCGGAAATTTTCTCCCCCGTTCCGAATTTGAAATTCCCTTCCCAACATTAATTAGGATAATCGCCGCTGTCGATACGCGAGTCGAGCCGTATTTCACGCGGCGCGTTCTGCGTCACACTTATGAGTTTTGCAAAATATAGATATCGCATTACTGGAAGCCGTCAGCCATCTCATAAATGACCGGCCATCCAAACTTGACAGGTCTTCACGGGCTAAAGCGTCTCTGTACCACGAAACCTCGGATTTGTTGCTTTCGGAGATACGACGCACCGGTGTGTCGCCTGTACTTGTTTGGTTGCGGCTCCGCCGCGCTGTGAGACCATGAGAATCTTTATGGGTCGTGGCTTTAGCCACGACATAAGACCCGCACTATTAGAGCGGCTTCAGCCACGACGTAAAAGCTGCAAAATCAGTGCGGCTTTAACCGCTGGCGGAAGGCGGCTAAATTTTCAAAGAGGGATCATGTCGCGGCGAGCGCTTCGACTGCGCGCCGCAAGCGGCTCACGACGCGTTCCTGCCCTAGCACGAGCATCGTCTCAAACAGCGGCGGCGCGACCGCCTGCCCTACAATCGCGACGCGGGTGGCGTTAATCAACAGGCCGGCCTTGACGCCCTCGGCCGCAGCTAGTTCGCGAAGCGCGTGGTCGCAGGCGTCGTGATTCCATTCCGCGAGGCCCGCAATCGCATCCGCGAGTTTCGCGAGCATTCCGCCCAGCCTCTCATCCTTCCAGAATTTTTCGCGCGCCTGCGGATCGTATTCAAATGTGTCGCTGAAAAATGCGCGGGCCCAGGTGGAAAAATCCGGAAGCAAACGCGTGCGCGGACGCAGCAGGTCCACCGTTTTTGAAAACCACTCGCTCTTTTCCGTCGCCCACTCCGGCTGCCACAGGCCGGAGCGCTCCAGTTCGCCCTGCACAAAGGGCACCAACTCCTCGATCGGCAGCTTCTGAAGATATTGCGTGTTGTACCACTCGAGCTTGGCGCGATCGAACACGGCGTTGGTGCGGCTCACGCCTTCGAGCGAGAATAGCGAAACAATCTGATACGTGCGCATGAATTCCGCGTCCCCGACCGACCAGCCCAGCAGCGCGAGAAAATTCCGGAACGCCTCGGGCAAAAATCCTTCGTCGCGATACGAGCCCACGCTGGTGGCGCCGTGGCGCTTCGATAGCCGGGTGCGGTCCGGCCCGAGGATCAGTGGAACGTGCGCGAATATCGGCGGCGTGGCTCCCAGCGCGCGATACAGCAGCGCCTGCTTCGGCGTGTTCGAGATGTGATCCGAGCCGCGGATTACATGCGTGATGCGCATATCGATGTCGTCGACGACCACGCTCAGTTGATAGGTCGGCGCACCCTGCGACTGGCCTTCCTTCGGCGAACGCAGCAGAACGAAATCCTCGAGCTCCTCGTTCGCAACTTCTCGAGGACCGAACACCGCATCCTCAAATTTCGTTGTCGCCCCTTGAGGAACGCGGAACCGGATCGCCGCGTTTTGTGTGCTCAGTCCGGATTTTCCCGCTCGGCACGCACAGCGAGTGACTCGCCGGGGACCCGCTTCCTTTTTCTCGTCCTCGACTTCATCGACTGCATCGGCGCCCGCGTATTTTTCCGCGAGACAATCGCAAAAGTAGGCGTGCCCGGAAGCGACCAGCTTTTCCGCCGCGGCGCGGTGCATATCTAGGCGCTGCGATTGAAAATAAGGACCTTCATCCCAATCGACGCCGAGCCATTTCAGCCCATCAAGAATTCCCTCGACCAGTTCCGGGCGATTTCGCTCGATGTCGGTGTCTTCAATGCGCAGAATCATCGTACCGCCCTGGCGTCGCGCAAAGAACCAGTTAAATAGCGCCGTGCGCGCTCCCCCAACGTGCAGATAACCCGTCGGTGAAGGGGCAAATCGGACGCGGACGCCGTCCATATCGGATCCCGATGCGTTCGAACTCGTAGCCATAAGACTTGTAAGACTCTCCCATGAAAGAAAAACGGTTCATCTTAGCCGAACGCGCTTAGGAACGCGAGCAGGTGGTGCGAGGGTTATTGGTTACTCTCCGTCAGCGGCGTTCATGCCCAGTTCGCCCAACGAATCCAAGCCTCCTAAGCATGTGTCCCAAGCCTCACGTATCGTGTTCCCCGCTGGTACCCCAGTACCGTTGACCCCCCATAGCCGGGTCCCTATATTCGAAAAGTGGCGAATTGTTGCGGTCCGGGTCTGTCGTATCGTGCTACGCGAGCGAGCGTAGCCGCATTGAAACGGCGGCCCAGCTATCTTCGAAACGGTTGGCTTTCAATAATTTAGGCTTAGGCTGCGGATGATCGCCGTGCGTCCGAGCGCTGGCCGCCAATTCCTCACTCGGTGGTGTGGCTGAGTTGATGACGTCCGAAACAATTATTGCGATTACCCTGCTGACGGCCTCGGCATTGACTTCGGGCTTCTTTGCCTACATGCACAGCATGCGGCGGCAGGCGTATTTAATGCTCTGGAGCGCCGGCTGGTGCTTGCTGGCACTGCACTACCTGAGCCCTGCTTTGGAGCCGTGGGTCGCTGTGGCACCGTGGCAATCCGCCGTGAACCAGTGGCTGCTGGCAGCGGCCGCGTTACTATTCTTCAGCACGGCTCGGGTCTACACCGAAGCATCGCCACTGGTGCTCCCGCAAATTGCCGCGAGCGCGCTTTTCGTGGTTTGGTCGGCTGCCTATTATTTGCGCACCGTTAGCATTTCTCCACAACTCGGCGTTGCGCTGTTGCTGTTCGGGAGCGCGGGGGTGTTTTATCACGAGAGCCGCCGGCGCGAAACGTTCGCGGATTTGCTGCTGGCCGGCTCATTCTTGAGCTGGGGCGTCATTCTGATCGGCGAAGTCTTCCTCGGCCGGCAAGCGTCAGAATCGCTGCGCGCGATTGAAATTCTCCCTCAACTTTTTGCCGCGGCCCTCATGGTGATGGGACTGTACGAAGAGGAAAAGCGGCGCGTCGAACAGCATATGCTCGCGCTTTCCAATGTGAATCTGGCGACATCCAGTTTTGTAGGCACGGAAATTCAACAGATGCTGTCGCATTCGCTCGAGCGTGTGTTGAGTGTTGTGCGAATGCCCGCCGGAGCGCTTTTCCTTCATCATGGCAATCCGGAAGGTCCCACATCGGTGGTCGCCGTCGGACTCCAGGAAAATTTCTGTGCAATCGCCCAGGAAGAGGGACTGGACGATCATCTTGTGGATTTGGTTTCTCGCCTTGGAGGACTGGTCGTTTTCCGTGACCTGGGCCGCGATGCCTTATGGGCAGCGCTGGAAAACGAAGAAGCGTTCCGGCGCTTCCGTCAATTGGCGATCAACCAGCAACTGCGCACCGTTATCGGGATCAGCCTGCATGCGAAGGAAAGAGCCTTCGGCGTGATGTTTCTCGGCACTTCCGAAAGCCGGCGGTTCAGCGCGGCGGAACTGAGATTGCTGCTCGCGCTGGGCCATCAAATCGGGATGGCCATCGAGAATAGTTACTTGATTCAGCAAGCCCACCGGCGAACACAAGAGCTCAACATGCTCAACGAAATCGGCCGCGCGCTGAGCTCCACGCTTGATCCGGACACTTTGTTTGAAACGATTTTTACCGAAATGAAGCGCCTGTTTAACGTCAATCAGTTTTATGTCGCGCTCCACGATCCGGTCCGCAATGAAATGCGGTTTGAAGTCGAGGTGCGCGACGGCGAGCTGCTTCCCAAGAGATCTCGGCCTCTGAATGAACGCCTGATGAGCGAACACCTGATGCGCACGCGGCAACCGCTGCTGGTCCGCGAAAATTATCTTGAAGAAACGCGCAGGCTGGGCCTGCAAACGACTCATTTTCATCAAGGCAGCTTCTGCGGAGTGCCTCTATTGCTGTACGAGAGGCCTATCGGCGCGATGGCTGTGCAAACCCCCGAGGAGCGCGCGCTGGACATCGGTCATCTGGAAATGATTCGAGTGCTCGCAAGCCAAGTGGTCATCGCGCTCGAAAATGCGCGCCTCTTCCGCGAAGAGCGCTCGAAATCGCGGCACCTGACACTGCTCAACAATATCTCGCGCAATATTATTGTGACGCTGAATCCCGATGAAATGCTTTCCAACATTGCGGACGAACTCGAACGAGGCCTGGACTACTCGCATATTGGAATCGGCCTGCTCGATTACTCGTCGAAGGAAATCGTGATTCAAGCCGAGGCCGGACGCCGCAAGGGCGCCTTGGGGCGCCGCATGTCCCTGGATGGCAACGTGGTGGGCCGCGTCGCACGAACCGGACAGATGACCGTGGTCACATACGGATCGCCGGATACTCCAGGCGAACCGGTGTTGAAAGATTCCATCGCCGCGATCGCGCTCCCTATCGTTTATGCGGATCAACTACATGGCGTGTTGTATATGGAGACCGATCAATCCTCCGATTTCCCGCAGGAAGAAATTCTGTTCCTGGGAACTTTGGCGGACTTGATTTCCGGCGCGCTCCACAACGCCTTGACATTCCAAAAGGCGCAGGAACAGGCCATCACCGACGGCCTCACTGGACTAAAGACCCACCGCTTTTTCATGGAGGCCCTCTCGGGCGAATGGAAACGCTCGACGCGCGCCGGCCGTTCGTTCTCGATCGTCCTCATGGACCTGGACCGATTCAAATTCGTCAACGATTTCTACGGACACCTCGACGGCGACCTGGTGCTGCAGCGCATGGCGCATATTCTGGAACAAAATTGCCGCCGTTCGGACGTGATCGCGCGATATGGCGGCGACGAATTCGTCATATTGATGCCGGAAACCGACTCCGAACAAAGCCATCAGCTGGCGACAAAGCTGCGTTCGTGGGTGTGCGCCGATCCCGTGCTGCGCGAAAAAAACGTGACCTCCAGCTTTGGCGTCGCGAGTTTTCCTCTGAATGGATCCACGCCGCAAGAATTGATTCAGGTCGCGGATTCCTCGATGTATCTTTCCAAGCATCAGGGCGGAAATGCGGTTTCGACGGCGGATGGCTTCAGCGAGGACGAGTCCAAGCAATGGAAACGCGACGTGCTGGATGCGTATCTCGGCGTCTCCCTAAAACGCCTGTCCGCGACCGGGCCGGATGCCTTCGTGGAGATTTACAGCCGGGTCAAACAGTTTGCAAAATCGCTGGCCGAAACCGAAACCGCGCGCCCGGGCGGTAACAGCGCCTCGGAGTCGGGCGAGGAGTGTTCGTTCGAGTCGCTTCCTCCGATCGTGATGGATACCCTCACGTCGCTGGCGCTCGCCGTCGATGCCAAGGATCAGTTTACGCAGGGCCACTCTCAGAAGGTGTCCGCCTATGCTGTCTTGCTCGCCGAAGCGATCGGCCTGGACAACCAGCAAGTTGAAGAAATTCGTCTTGCCGGCATACTACACGACGTTGGAAAAGTCGGCATCCTGGAATCGATTCTAACCAAAACCGGGCCGCTCAATCCCGATGAATGGGAGACGATGAAACGCCACGCCGAGTACGGAGCCAAGTTGCTCGAACCGTTGCGCGGCACAGACGAGGTCCGGAGAATCGTCGCCCATCATCACGAATTCTACGACGGCTCAGGCTATCCTGACGGATTAGCCGGCAAACAGATTCCGCTAGGCGCGCGAATCGTCTTGATAGCCGACGCGTACGACACGATTACATCCGAAAGAACGTATAAGAAAGCGACCTGCCCGGAGGAAGCCATCGTGGAACTCGGGCGTTGCGGCGGCGCTCAGTTCGATCCTGAACTCCTTAGCGTGTTTATCTCCCGTCTGCGCGAATTGCCAGGCCACCTTATCGTCAACGTCAATGCTGTAGCTGCTCCGGTAGCGATTCCCGTCGCGGCTCGGGAACGCGAAGTCGTGCGCTAAACTTTCCGAATCGATTCCTTCCGCGTGATCTCTTTGATAGTCTCCATTCCAGGCTCGCGAGCCTCAGGGAGAGTCCGATGCAAACGGCGCGTGTACAGTGGGTCGGCAAGGAAAGATTCGTGGCTCAATCGCCCTCGGGCCACCTGGTAGCGCTGGATTCGGACCGCTCGTCGAATGGGGCGCCCGGCCCCATGGAACTTCTCCTGGTCGCGCTGGGCGCATGCACAGCCACCGATGTAGTCGCAATCCTCTCGAAGAAACGGCAGAAGCTCGACTCTCTGGAGGTTGAGGTGTCGGGTGAACGGGCGACAGAGTCGCCCATGGCCTGGGTCAAGCTCGAAATCGTTTATAAGCTGCGCGGCATTCTAGATGAAAAAGCGGTGGAACACGCGATCCAGTTGAGCGAGGAAAAATATTGCTCCGTCGCGGCGATGCTTCGCAAGACAGCTCCAATCACGTTTCGCTATGAAATCGAGGCATCGTGATTCCTTGAGCCCGTTTTCATGGGCGGAGCGTCTACAGGGTAATCCATAGATGGCGGGCGAGTTACCGGGAAGCCGATTTTATCGGGAATTGGCGAGACTAAATGAAGCTCGTAATCGCGTCTCTTGGGCTTACGCATTTCCCGTATCTCCAACCCCAAAGCCTTGGCCTTTTCTCGCAGATCGCGTTTCATTGATTCGAGGTCTTTCTTCTCGTCGTGGGGACGAATGACTTTATATTTGTGCACCGATTTTCGATCAACGATCCCGAGCAAAACCTCGTCGCCAACGCGAAGGTTCTTCCGCGTCCATCGCAGATATAGCTTCTTGCGGTTCTCCAAGCCCATGATGACGATCCAAGTGGCGCTCGGTTCCGAACGGTAGGTGATGTAGGCGGAAATATAGCCGTCGCTGCCGATTCCAGCAACACGCACGCGCTTCCCATTTAGAGACACTTAGTATGCTCGCATCGCGGTGGTCTACTCAGAAATCAAGCCCGATCAACCTAAACGTGGAAAGGTCCTGTGAAACGGGCTATCGGAAACTGCCCCACTACCTAGATACACTACGCTTGTTTCCCCGCCTTCGATTGCGTAAAATCGCCGTTCTTCTGCTCTAAGAACCAACCAAGCCAGACGGAGCCTGAATGTCCAGACGGATTGCGGCAAAAATTACCGGTGTGAGCGGATATCTGCCGCCCCGGGTAATGTCCAACGCTGATCTCGAAAAGCTAGTGGATACCAATGACGCATGGATCAGGGAACGGACCGGCATCCGCGAACGCCACGTCGTCGAAAAGGGTGTAGCCACATCGGATCTGGCGACCGCCGCCGCTCGCCAGCTTCTCGCGGACAGGAACGTTCCTGCGTCGGAGATCGATCTAATCGTGGTGGCAAGCGTGACCCCAGACATGATGTTTCCCGCGACCGCCTGTTTGGTCCAGGACAATCTGGGCGCGACCAATGCGTGGGGTTTCGATCTCTCCGCGGCATGTTCCGGATTCGTCTACGCTTTGACCGTTGGCGCTCAATTTGTCGGTGCGGGAACTCAGAAAAAGGCACTTGTCATCGGCAGCGACGTTATGACCTCCATACTGGATTATCGGGACCGGGCAACCTGCGTGCTCTTCGGCGATGGCGCCGGCGCCGTGCTGCTCGAACCGGCCGAACGCGACGACGAAGGCATTCTAGACTTCATGCACGATGTGGACGGGTCAGGCAGAAATTTTCTTTTCATGCCCGGAGGGGGGTCGCTCCATCCATCCACCCACGAAACCGTCGACCAGAAAATGCATTGCGTTCATCAGGAAGGCGCTCAGGTTTTCAAATATGCCGTCCGCCGGATGGCGGAAATGGCGTGTAAATTATTGGAACGCAATGGATTCACGAGTAAGGACCTGGCCCTTGTAGTGCCACACCAGGCAAACTTGCGAATCATTCGCGCCATGCAAGAACGGCTGGGCGTCGATGACTCGAAAATCATGATCAATATAGAGCGTTACGGTAACACGACCGCCGGAACGATCCCTTTAGGGTTACGCGATGCAGTCGAGCAAGGACGATTGAAAAAGGGAGACCTGGTGATGCTGGTTGCGGTTGGCGCGGGATACACTTCCGGTGCAGTGCTTCTTCGGTGGGCATTCTAAATTAACGATCTACGTGTTAGCCGAGAGCATGCTCCGAATGCCACCTATAAATGTAGTTTAGAATCAATCAGATGCCGATATGAAAGTCCAGCGCGACAAAACCTGCCCGACTATCTAGATCCCTCGCATCTGGGCTGCACAGGCCATATTACGCTCCATGTGCCGATCCATCAGGACCGCGATATAGCGGGCGCAAGTGGTCATTTCCGAGTTCGACCACCTCTTCGTCGCTGGGAAAAAACTGCCAACCTTTTCGACGATCGCATAGTAGGAACGAAGCGCGGCGAAACTTCCGGTCGAGCCGCGTAGATCTGGCGCTAAGTCTTTTAGCTTTAGGATATTACGAAAATCCTGTGCGCCAATATCCGCTGCCGAAATGCCGGCAGCAACACGGATTCGATCCGATACAGGCTGGGCCGCGACGCCGGAAATCACCGCGCGCCAGTAGTACAAGCCGAATTGAGAGAAGGCTGCGACGGAAACCGTAAATAGAATGGCCGCGATCATTGTCCTATCTTTCTCGTATTGCAGTTTCGTTTATCTGGCCGTTCGCCACAATGGACCTCCGGTACCAACCTCACCGCCCTGGGGTACTACCAGTCTCTTGGGGCAGGGACGCTGATCTCACTCAATCGATTCGCGCCACCGCCAGAGCCAAGGATCGGCTGTAGTGGAGGAAGAAATTTCTAAGGACAATCGCGGACATCCCGAATGCGAGAGCAGCCCGCATTCGGAGTCTTGCCCCAGTAGCTAGTTTCGTTCGGTGACCAGCGAGCGACAATAAACCCGTTGGACGAGAAGCCTGAAAATGAACCGAAAACGGGGAACGTTACGCGCATGTCAGAGAGAATAAGAGTCGCAGGAATCCGAGAAAATGCAATCAGGGTCTCGGAATGGGATAGATCTCAATCGAGTTCGGCGATGCGCAATCGTATTGGCGAATTTCGATTCGCCATATCTCTTCGGGTGTTTCGCGAAGATACTTTTGTTTCCAAAGGTAGCCTCGATCCGGCATCGTCAGGCGAGACTCGCGCGAACCGCAACTGCGATCGAGCGTATCGCCCGCGTCATTCATCAGTTTCGCCGTCGGTCCCTCAGTTTGCGGATCGGATGTGCCACGGATCCAAATCATCGCGGGCAGAATTGGATGACCGGACGAAAGCCACTGGTCCGGAGTTGCCACGTTTGGCCACTGTGCGGAATCGGGAATCAGGCCTTCGAATTTTGTTGGCCCGGCGCCGGTGGGGACACGCAGTGCGTAGGTCAAGTAGAAAAGCAATGGACGGCTATTGGATACGAGGCCGGCGCCCGTATGAATTTTGTCGGCTGCGTTGCCGGCGATCTGAACCCAGGGGTCTAGAAACTGCGGCTCTGAATAATAGGTCCGGGAATACATCCCGGACCAGCCGATCATGCCAATCGTGAACAGTGACACAGCCAAAACCGGACGCGCCAAACGAGACTTGATCGATCCGATGCCGATGGCGACGGGCAACAATACCCAGGGGGCAACGATAAACGTGTGCCGGCTAAGCAAGGTACCCGATAGGGCCATGAAGATAAGCAGCACCGCGCCATAAATGAGAAACCTCCGCGAAAGACCCGATTCATTCACGAAAACCAGAACGATGCAAACCAATACGGCCAGCCCTGCCGGCACACTCTGTTGCCAGTGCCACGGACCCACGGATTCGCTCACAAATAAATTGTAAACGTGAAGGGCAAAATTCGAGGCCAGAGCAGCTATTCCATGGTGGAAGTTGGCACCGGCAATAAACTCCCTTCGCATTGGGCGAGCAACGGGAATGTATGCAGCAACCCACAGAACGATCGTTCGAGCCATTACGCGAACCGGAATGGTGGGCTCCTGAGCTCGGCGGCGAAGCAGTTGGTCAATGACGAGGAACAGCAGGACAGCCCAACCGAAAAAGGTAGTCCATAGAAGGAGCGCGCCAAAAAGAAATAATGCGGCCGAGCGCCCAAAGTCCTGTTCTTCGACAAACCGCAGATACGCAAGTGTGAGTCCGGCTACCAGAAAAAACGCAAAACCGTCGGGTTCATCGAGACGTCCGTAGTGAAAGCCGAAAGGCCAGAGGACACCGAGCCACACGATCGTGCTGGCGCCGGCCTGTCCCTCGAATTCGCGGGCGGCGCGGCCAAGAAGAAAGAGTCCCGCAAGATAGATGAGTATGGCGGGAATGCGAAGATATTCGAAGTTCCCAGCCGTTAAACGCAGCCAAAAGTGAAGAATCACTCCGTAGAGCGGCGAGGTTTCAAGCTGGCCGCCGCCGTAAAAAAATCGTGAAAACAAGGTTCGCGCGGGCAGAGACGCGAAATCCAGACTCCTGACTTCATTATCCACGAAGGAGAAGTAGCGATTCGAAACAATCAGGGCCACACCCAGGGCCAATAGCGGCATGAGTTGCTGCGCGGTTTCATTCGGCTTTCGGTGGCGGACCTGCATGGTCAATTCTCGCTGGGCCGCACGGGGAATCCAGCCCAGGCGTTGAATAAACCCAACATCTCGCGGACGATATCCAGGGCGTCGTGTGTGTGGCGCCACCAATGCGCCCCGTCATAAGGGTCATCCGTCGCATAACGGACGATGAGATGTGGATCGTCGCCGACCAATTTTCGCCAGATTGTGCGCACCCGGCGCGTATGCGGTTTCGACGTGACCACGATCACCTGGTGAAGATTTTCATCGCGAAGCGCTCCGGAAATTTCGCGAACTTCTTCCTCGGTATTCGCGCTGGGACGGTCCAAAACGCGAATCGCATCCGGAAGAACGTGTTGCGCAAGCAGAATCTTTTCGTTATAGAAATCCTCGCCAAGATACGAAATCTTCATTGCCTTTAGTTCATCGGCGGGAGAAGTGGGAGGCGAAACCCAGACCTTCTCGGCGTAGCCAGCCTGATAGATTCTCGCGGCTTCGAGCGCACGTTCAGGAAGACGTCCGCTCAGGATCACGATCGCGTCCGCCTGGGCCAGCGGATCTTGCACGACGAGCCATCGACCGATGCCGAGAAATACGCCGAATCCAGCGGCGCCGAGTACAATTAGAATCCCTCCTAGAATCAGCCAGCGGCGTATTTTCAATTTCGATTCAATCACAATTTAGCCTAATCCTGTCGCAAATAGTCCTGGCAGTCACAAGTTATCTTATTCGTTCCGCCCGATGAACCTTGTCCGCGGGTTCGTGGAGCGCCCGAGTAAAGAAAAAATTGTAATGCCGTTTGGTGCAGTCCTCGCACCGGAAGGGCCGCAGCAACAATACTGGCAGAAAAATCGTTTCCAGGAACCCTCGCCGGTGCGAGCGGCGCACGTCCAAGCTCTTGCAAGATGGACAGCAACGCAGCAGATAGAGTCGAGTCTTTGACATGCCTTATGAGCAGACTTGAAATCCTACCCTGCCAGTCATTCGAGGTCAATCATGGCGAGGGCATGGCGAGGGCAATTATCGGCCTGAGTTGTGAGTCTGGGCTGGCGATCGGTTCCTCAGCGAACTTGATTTCGCCGGTTACAATATCGCTTGTGACGAGGGCATGCGGTCTTTGTACTTGAGTCCGTGAAGGCTACAATGGCATACGCGTCTGACCAGTTGGAAAAAGGCGCGGGGAAAATTCAAAATGATGAGGCCAAGACGATGCGCGCAGTAGTCACCGGTGGAGCGGGGTTTCTCGGATCGCACCTTTGCGATTACCTGCTTGAACGCGACTGGGAAGTATTGTCGATCGACAACCTTGTCACGGGCACCGAAGTGAATGTGCGGCATTTGAAGCAGCACCCTGGCTTCCGGATGATGCAGCAGGACGTCACGAAATTTATCGACGTACCGGGACCGGTCGATTACGTGCTACATTTCGCCTCGCCCGCGAGCCCTGTCGATTATCTTAAGTTGCCCATTCAGACGCTGAAAGTGGGTTCGCTCGGAACGCACAACACGCTGGGACTCGCCCTCGCAAAAAATGCCAAGTACTTCCTCGCATCCACGTCCGAGTGTTACGGCGACCCGCTTGTTAGTCCGCAGCCGGAGACTTACTGGGGTAACGTCAACACGGTAGGACCGCGCGGCGTTTACGACGAAGCCAAGCGCTTTTCCGAAGCAATGGTGATGGCCTATCACCGTGCAAAGGGTTTGGACACGCACATCGTCCGTATCTTCAATACCTATGGGCCGCGCATGCGCCTGAATGATGGACGCGCGCTTCCGAATTTCGTGCATCAGGGGCTGACGGGCAAAGCGATCACGGTCTATGGAAATGGGAAACAGACTCGCAGCTTCTGCTACGTTTCCGATTTGATCGCGGGAATCTACCGGCTGATGATGTCCGAAGAACATGAACCGACCAACATCGGAAACCCGCAGGAGATTACGATACTTGAATTTGCGGAGCGAGTCCGCACGTTGCTCGGCGTGACGGCTCCCATCGTTTTCGAGCCGCTGCCTCAGGACGATCCCAAACAGCGCTGCCCGGACATTTCCAAGGCTCGGCGCTTGCTGGGATGGGAGCCCAAGGTGAACCTGGAAGAGGGACTCCGACTGACGCTGGAATCATTTAGGAAACAGTTTGCGGAGGCCCAGGCCCGTTAGCCCTTGGGTTCGGAGCACACACCGCAAGAAGCTACTGCCCAGCTAACGCAGCGATCTGTTCCGGGCGGCCGAAGCTCATGTATTCGAAGCCCAGGGCTTTCATTTCCTCTGGGCGCAGCATGTTTCGGCCGTCAATGACCAGCGGCCTGGCCATTTCCCCGCGCACTCGCTTCCAGTCAAGGCGGCGGAACTGCTCCCATTCGGTCAGCACCAGCAACGCGTCGGCTCCGCGCGCCACTTCGTAAGCGTCCGTGCTGTATTTCAGATCAGGAAACAACGCCCGGGCTCGCTCCATCGCTTCAGGATCGGTGGCGCGAACCACAGCGCCTTCCGCCAGCAACCGCCGGATCACTTCGATCGCCGGCGCCAATCGAATGTCATCGGTATTCGGCTTGAAGGCGATTCCCAGCACTCCGATTTGTTTCCCCTTCATCACCCAGAGCGCCTTTTTCACCTTGCCCAGCAATTGATCCACGCGCTGCTTGTTCACACGCTCGGTTTCCTTCAGCAATCCAAAATCGATGCCCGCACGATCGGCCAGCTTGATGAACGCCTGAATGTCCTTGGGCAAACAGAAACCGCCGAACCCCAGTCCAGCTTTCAAGAATTGCCCGCCAATCCGCGGGTCCAGACCTACCGCGCGCGTGACTTCATCCACATTTCCGCCCAGCCGCTCGCACAAATCCGCCAACACATTCGCGTAGGAAATTTTTAATCCGAGAAATGAATTCGACGCGTGCTTGATCAACTCGGCGCTGGCGATCGTCGTCACCACGAAATCCGGCGTTGTGACCGGCGGGCAATTCGGCTGATGCACCGGGCACCGGAAACGTCCCTCAAGAATCGGCCGGTACAATTCGCGCAACTGCTGCTCGCTTTCTTTTTCCTCCACACCGATCACGATCCGGTCCGGGTGAAAAAAATCCTCGACAGCCGTTCCTTCCCGGAGAAATTCGGGATTCGATGCCACGCGAAACGTCACGCCCGCGTTCCGTGTGTACACCTGCAAAGCTTTCTTCAACTGCTCGCCGGTCTGCGCCGGCACCGTGCTTTTCTCGATTACGAGCTTGGGCGCTCGCGACTCCCTCGCTATCAGGCGGGCGACATTGTCGATCGCGGATAAATCCGCTTCCCCGCTCTCTGTTGGAGGCGTCCCCACGCAAATAAAGATCACGTCCGCCTCGCGCACAGCTTCCGCGGCGTCCGCGGTGAATCGCAGCCGCCCTTCGCGGACCACGCTGTCCAAAACTTTGTCCAGATTCGGCTCGTAGATCGGTATCTTCCCCGCCTGCAGGGTCGCGATCCGCGCCGCATCGTTGTCGGTCGCGATCACGTCATGCCCAGCCTCCGCCAAGCAACTCCCTGACACCAAACCCACGTACCCGCATCCGATCACTGCTAATTTCACGCCAATTCTCCTTCTCGAAGTTAACTTCTTGCCCTATAGGCGGCCGCTCCGAGTCCCCGCGGGTTTCGATTCTCGCCCATTCCGCTCCCGAACAAAAGTCCTTTCCCTCGCGCGTATCCCATTCAACACTTCGTCGAAATTACGGTTTTCGTGAGTGGAACATCAGTAGAACAGGCTTCAGCCGGTTTTCTTTTGACTTCTATTCAATCGACAAAAGTCAAAACCAAACAGGCTGAAGCCTGTTCCACTGAAATCCCTCACGTCTTCGCCATCGAAAAACTTCCGATGACCAGCGCGTCCACACCGGAACAAAAATAACTTCGCACCGCATCGCGCGGCGAAACCACGAGCGGCTCGCCGAAAAGGTTGAAGGACGTATTCACCAGCATGGGCGCGGACGCAAACTGGCCGAAGCGGTCCAGCAATCGCCAGAGAAGAGGATTCGCGGAGCGTTCCACCACGTGCAAACGCACACGCCCACCACGTAGGAGAAATCCGTCGAGAAGGCGCATCGATTCCGCCTTGGCAAACCCTAGCGTGGACATAAACCGCGCCGCGGGGGTGTAATCGAAATATTTCCCGGCATGTTCCGCCGTTACGGAAATTGCAAAAGGCCGAAACGCTTCCCTGTGTTTCACGTATTCGTTCAGATTCTCTTTGACGTACGGCGCCCACGGAGAAGCGAGAAAACTACGATTGCCCAGCGCGCGCGGGCCAAATTCCGCTGCGCCTTGAAACCATCCGACAATCTTCCCGGCAACGAGCAATTGTATTGTTTCCTCGAGCCGCTGATCGTCATTCACGTGAAACCGATAGCGGGCCTTGCAATTTTCCAGCACCTGCTTGATCTCCTGATTCGAGTAGCTTGGCCCCCAGGCAAGGTTTTCAACCGCCGCCTGCCTTGGCTTTCCCTCTATGTGATGGCGCACGTACCACGCCGCGCCCAGCGCGGTGCCCTCGTTTCCGGCGGCGGGCTGAACGAAGACCTGATCGAACCCGCTGTTTTTTTCCACGTGCGAGACGATCACCGGGTTCAAGAACAATCCGCCCGCCAGGCAGAGCGACTTCGCGCCAGTCTGCTTTCTGAACCGCTCGGCCAGTTCGGCGGCAACCGTGCAACATGCCTGCTGAACGCTCGCGGCGAGCTGCATGCGCAGTGGTTCCGGAATCGCCGGGCGCGGCGAACCTGTCTCCGCCGCTTTGCCAATGGCAGGGTCCACGCCAACAGCCCGGTAGAATTTCGGCGAAAACGCGATATGACCGGCGAGTCCGGCGTTGAAATAGCTGGAGAGCAGGTGCGGCAGTTTCCCCGGCGAACGGCGAAGAAGCGCCAGGAATATATTTTCAAACGCGGGATCGGCTTCCAGTCCAAGCCATTGCGTTTTGTGCTCGTCTCCGTGAGGCGCGAAGCCGATCAGGTCCGAAACCTGCGAAAAAATCCAGGCGGGCGAATGTGGGAATAAAATCGACTCGATGACTTTCAGCTTGTTGCCTTCGCCAACCGCGATGCAACCGGCGTGGCCGTCGCCCTGCTCGTCGAGCGTGAGCACCAGCGCGTTGTCGAACGGCGACGCGTAGAAGGCGCTTGCGGCATGGCACAGATGATGTTCAAGGTGCAGCACGCGAAGGTTCGGCGACTCGCCGAGCATGTGCAGCAAGCGCCCGTTGTTCAGTTCGCGCCCTAGTTCGCCGAGCGCTTTCGTCTGATAGTAGCCGCCGGGAATGGGCGCGAACGGCGTCAGCTTCGCGCGCATCCATGCCTGCCTGATCCAGGCGCGCACTGGACGGCTTGCGACGGCCACGCACTCCACGCCGCTCCATCCGGTTCCAGCGCGCTCCAGGCAAAATCGGATGGCCTCGCGCGGAATTCCGGCTGCGGTGCGCCTGCGAACCAGTTTGCTCTCCTCGATCGCGGCGACGATGCCATCATCGGAAAGCAGCGCGGCCGCGGAATTGTGAGCCAGGCCGGAAAGGCCAAGGATGTTCAATGCCCTCACCTCTTGCTATTTCGGCTGAATGCAACGCGAAGTTTACTCACAGAAATCGAGCGCGTCCATGATTCTTGGAGATTGGAAATCAGCGGATTTCGACGTTCATCTTCCAAAATCGGGATGACCGCCGGTTTATCACAAGCGATGGCCGTTCAAGGCGTCTCACATTTAACTTGGAAACGTAGACGGAGGGCGGCTTGCGCTACTTTGTCATTGGTGACGCCAACCCAAACGATAACCGCAAATCGAGCGAGTTGTTGAAGGTTGCTTCGCGGACGTGATGGGGGAAAGTACCGTCTTAGAGTTGATCGAGAACGCCGGGCAATTCAGCTAACTCACTGATTACGGCGTCTGCAAAGGGACACGGTCCCCAATAATCGTCACGCTTCCAAATCGCCCGGATGCCAGCCTGTCGTGCTCCCAGTATGTCAATTTCAGGATGGTCACCTACAAAAACCGCATTGGCTGACGGAACCGCCAATCGGTCCATCGCCAGTTCAAAAATGCGACGGTCCGGCTTGCGTACGCCTTCCGCTTCGGAAATCACAATCGCGTCGAACAATTGATCGATTCCCAAAGCCTGAATCGCGGCAGACTGGAGACTCGACCGTCCATTCGTTACGATCGCGAGTTTTAGGCCGCGAGTGCGAATTAAAGTAAGCACCTCCAGCAGGTTTCGGAAACCCACGCAGAATTTCGGATACGCAAGATCGTAGTCGTCCGCGAGAGCTTTGGACAAAGACAGCGGCAGGCCAAATTCAGCACTCAATTGCTCGTAAACAACCGACGCGGGAACATAACCGCGCTGAGCGAGCGTCGTATATCGCACCAGGAATTCCGCCGAACCCAGAGGAGCGAGTCGATCTTCAAATCTTGCGAACTGATCCTTCATGCAATTACGGACGCAAGTTTCGCGATCCAACAGCGTTCCATCCAAGTCGAAAAGAACGGCTTTGATCGCGCTTTTCATTTCACACCGATACGTTCAACTGAGGAACGCAGAATGAAAGCCGCTGTTGCGGTTGTACGAAGCTGGGAGGCCGCCAACGTTCCTAGCCCCGATTCTGATTCTTGGGAAGGATCGAAGCGCCGGAGAGCAGCCCGCGAAGTCCAAGCAAAAGCAGACGCGGCTGGCTCAGTGTGATGTGCCAGAGGACGCGCGCGGCCTCATCGCGCGTGTACTGGCTTAGGGTGCGGCGGGTCGAGGAGTTCATCAGGTCGACCAGGCGGCTGTAATCGGCCTGCTTGAATTGATGAATCGTTTTTCGGATGAGTAGGTGCAGATCGAGTTCGCGGCGCAGGGAACGCAATTCGCGGCTCTCTTCGCCGTTCAAGATCGTTTCGCTTACGCCGATCGCGCCTCGAAAGCCGGTAACGATTCCTCCGACGGTTGAGACCTTGACTTGCCCGGCGGCATCGCCAACCAGGAATACACGTCCGGCGCCGACGCGGCGCTCGACGGGAGTCCAACGGTCATACACAGGAATGCGCGCGCCCTGGAATC
>JBEKCU010000056.1:0-17779 GCA_050014735.1 Candidatus Acidiferrales bacterium
CAAGTTGAGCATCCCGGCGGTCGCGAACATCCGGGTCCCGTAATCTCCGGATGCGTGAGCCACGTCGGGACCCGCGGTTTGAATCAGGTGCGCGAGGAAATACCACACTCCCGTTCCGATGTCGGCGAAAAAGCCGAGACGATCGAATAAGTCATTGGCGCCCGCAATAAAGACCCCGCCCCGCATCATAAGACCCGCGCAAGCCAATCCGCCCACGCAGAGAAAATAGACAGCCGCTTTGGCCCACCGGCGCAGCAGCAGGTGGCCCAGGCCCGGAACGCCCCATCCGGCGATCGCAGCTACAATTCCCATGACCAGACTCCCGGAGGACTCTTCTTTGCTATTTGTCTTCTCATCCACGCCAATGGTCCTCACACCATAAGTTAGCGCTCACGCCAGCAGTTCAAGAATTTCCGTCTGCACCGCGCCAGTCACTTCCGCGCGGCCTTCTTCCACGTACACGTCCACTTCACTGCGCACGCCGAAGTCGGGCAAATAAATTCCCGGCTCCACGGAGAAACAAGTGTGCGGGATGACTCGCCGAATGTCACGCGTCTCGAGTCCGTCCATGTTCGCACCGGCGCCGTGTACGTCCTGGCCGATATTATGTCCGGTGCGATGCACGAAATATTTTGCGTAGCCTGCCTTGCGAATGACTTCGCGGGCGGCCCGGTCCACCTGCCAGCCTTCGATGGCGCGGCCCGCCTTCACATTTTCGAGGACGAATGCCACGGCCGAATCGCGCGCGTCGCGCACAATGGAAAAAATTTTCGCATACTTCGCCGGCGCTCTCGCGCCTAGGTATCCGACCCATGTAATGTCGTAGTAGACGCTGTTCGGCGCCAGCGTTTTCCCCCAAATATCGAGCAACAGAAGATCGCCCTCGCGCACTTGCGCCGAGCCTTGTTCCTTCGGCTCATAATGGGGATCCCCCGCATGAGGCCCCACGGCCACTATTGGCGACGAGTCAGAAATCACGCCGTGTGCGCGGAATTGCTCGACGATCCATTGCTGCAGTTCGTACTCGGTAAAGGTTTCGTCCGCGCGTATGCGACGCGCCGCTTCGGCAAACGCGTCTTGCGTGATGCGGTCGATGGCGCGCCCCGCTGCGCGATGCGATTCGAGTTGCTCAGGTGTCCACGCCGCTTCAAACTGCTGCACCAGGTCGGCCGAACTCACCACCTTGCATCCTTGAGCGCGAATCAACTCGACCGTTCCAGCGTCCACCAGCGAAATGTACGGGATCGAGTTCTTGGGCGAATACTGCATCGCGACTTTTTTTGCGCGCCCGATCAGCCGCTTCAGATTTTTTTCCAGTTCCTCGGCCGCCGCGTAAACCATTTTTTCGCCGGGCAGAGAATCCAGCATTGCCGCTTCGATCCGGTGCACCAGCTTTCGTGGCGTGCCCTTCGACGGAATCATATAGAACCAGCGCCGCTTCGCCAGCGCGTGATCCAAACCGAGAACGCGGTAGGCAATCGGGTCGCGATGGAGGATGTCGTAGAACAGCCAGCCGTCGAGCTTCTGTTGCCGGATCGCTTTTTGTATGGCGTCAATATTTAGCATAAAGGGATTGCATAATAGGATCTGCCGAGACAAAGCATGGTCAAGCGATTGTAGGGGCACGGTTCACCGAGAACGTTCACCGTGAACGGCATGCCGTACCCTGCGGTGTCAACCGAGGAGCGCCTGAATCATCGCCACCGTCACGCCTCGCACTTCCACTCGCTTGCTGCGACTGTGCTCGCCCGCTGCGATTCTAACAGCCGTCATCGGCACATTCAAACGCGAGGCCAGCAACTTTCGCAGCGCCTCATTGGCTCGGTCATTCACTGGAGGAGCGGTCAGTCGAATCTTCAGGGCATCCTGATACTCGCCAGTGATTTCATCGCGGCTGGCCCGCGGCTGGACTCGCACCGAAAAGCTTACAGCGCCATCTTTCTCGGTAATTTGCATCGGTGGCTAAGCCCGTGGCCTCTCACCGAACAGCGCCGTCCCTACCCTGATTTCAGTCGCGCCCTCTTCAATCGCCACTTCAAAATCGTGGGACATCCCCATTGATAAGACCGGCAGTGCTTCCCGTCCCGCATGCGCTCGAACCGCATCCCGCAGTTCTCGCAGACGCCGAAAATAGGGCCGCGCCTCCTCGGGGTCCTCAAAATAGGGCGGTACACCCATCAATCCCCTCAATTCCAAATGAGGAAAGCGCCACACGGCCTCGGCGAGCAGCGGCAATTTCTCGGCATCAATCCCCGATTTCGACGGCCCAGGATCGAGCTTCACTTCGATCAAGACGCGAAGTCGCCCGGTTGCATTTTCTCCGTCGCGTCTTTTCTCTGTGCTCTCTGTGTTCTCGGCGTACTCTGCTCTGAAAATAGGGCTAAGTGCCGCAGAATCAGCGCCCAGCCCCCGCCCTATTTTCATGCTCACCGTGTGTCGCGAAGGGTCATGGCGGACTGTGTTGAGGTCCTTCTCAGCCCTGTCGAGCCGTTCCGCCAGTTGCAAGTCGTCCAGGGTATCCACGCTGTCAAACAGCCGCACAACACGCGCGGATTTGTTGCTCTGCACGTGCCCAATCATGTGCCACGTGGCGTCGAGATTCGCGAGCGATGCCCGCTTCGACTCCCATTCCTGTACCCGATTCTCGCCGAAGTGCCGCACGCCCAGCTCATACAATTCATGAATGCGCGCTGCCGAATGCGTTTTCGATACGGCAATCAAGGTAATTTCCTCGGCCGCTCGGCTCGAGCGCGCGGCAGCTCTCTCGATGCGGTCGAGCACCCGCGCCAGGTTCCCAGCCATTTCCTTCGATGCCGCATTCATCGCGCGAATTTTAGCATGTGCGGCTGGCGATTGTGCCTGCGCGAGAACTCCACATCTAAAACGCCAGCGGCTAAAGCCGGACTGGCTTTGCGGTGCTAATGTCGTGGCTAAAGCCACGACCCACAAAGATTTCCAAGTTCTCAGACTGGCTCTAAAGCTTCGACGCCATAGCGATTTCCAGGTCCTCACACCGGCTTCAAAGTCACGTCCCACAATGTTTTCCACGTTCTCGCGGCGGGTCGATACTCTCGTGCGCCGTCCAAAGAGCTCGTTACATTTCTTCTTTGTGGGTCAGGGCTTCAGCCCTGACATAGAGCCCTTAAAATGAATGGGGCTTTAGCCCCTGGCGGTGGTGCACAGCCTCGGCGTATTTGCGGCACAGCGCATTAGTCGTACGCTTTATTAGAACACTTTGTCTTTTGGCCAGCCTTCCTTGCGGCGATAGACCGGTCACGTTAAACTTGCCCATCGACAATGACGCCGCGCGGAAAATTGATCGCCCTCGAAGGGATTGACGGCTCGGGAAAGCACACGCAGCTCGAACTGCTGGCGCATGCGCTGGAATCGCGTGGTCGCCCGGTTTTGCGAATCAGCTTCCCGTGGTATGAAACCTTCTTTGGCAAGCTCGTCGGGCAGTACCTCAACGGCGATTTCGGCCAGCTTGAGAACGTAGACGCGCACTTCTCAGCCCTGCTATATGCGGGCAACCGTTTCGAAGCGAAGAGCGAAATCGAATCGGCGGTCGCCACGGGGAAAATTGTGCTTGCCGACAGGTATGTCGGCTCAAACCTCGCCCACCAAACGGCACGCGTACCACCCGAGCAACGCGATGAATTTATAAAATGGTTGAAACACCTGGAATACGGCATCTACGGCCTGCCCGAGGAGGACCTGGTTATCTATTTGCACGTTCCCACCGCGGAGGCGCACCGCCTGGTCGGTCAGAAGGCCGCGCGCGCGTACACAGCATTGAAACGAGATATTCAGGAAGCAGACATCTCCCACCTCGAAAAAACTGCTTTAATTTATGATCATCTGGCGGATAGGCCCAATTGGGTGCGCATCGACTGCACCGAAACAGGGTCCGGCACACTGTATTCGCCCGAAGAGATTCATCGGTCAGTCGTTCGCGCAGTCGAAGAGCGAATACTTTCCCAGGCGGCCGGACGATGATTTGGAAAGGGCTTCCTTGAGTTTTTCAGAATTTCGAGGTAATCCGCGAGTGGTGGCCGCGCTTCGCGGCATGCTCTCGGCCGAGCGAGTCCCGCACGCGATGCTGTTTTCCGGCCCGCGAGGAGTGGGGAAATTCACGCTCGCACGAATGTTCGCGCAGGCCGCGAATTGCGCGCGGCTGCGCGACGATTTCTGCGGCGAATGCGACCCGTGCCGCCGGATCGGCCGGCTTGCCGACCTGCGTCCGCTCATTGAGCAAGGATTAGCACAGCGTGGCGAGCGGCCTGATGCGGCGACTGTCGAGCGCGTGCCGCTGCTTCTTGAAACGCATCCCGATGTGTGGGCCATCGTCCCCGATCCGGTGCGTGCGAAGGAACCCGTCGCGCGCCCTGTATTGCACGTCGGACAACTTCGCGCCGTGCAGCGCGCCGCCTATTTCAAGCCCCAGGGGCGCCGGCGCGTTTTCATCCTCGATGGCGCGGAAACCATGCGCTGGGATTACGCCAATATTTTTCTGAAGATTCTGGAGGAGCCGCCTGAATCCGCGACGTTAATCTTGCTGGCTCCGAATCCTTTTCAATTGCTTTCGACCATCCGTTCCCGTTGCCTGCAATTTTCTTTTACGCCGCTGACGACCGAGGATGTGGAGGAAATTCTACGCACAAAGACGGACATGAAACCGGAAGAGCGCAAGCTCGCGGCACAATATTCCGAAGGCAGCCCCGGAATGGCGCTGGAAATGGACGTGGCGGCGACCTCGAAATTGCACCGCGATGCCCTGACCGTCCTGGAACGCGCGGTGGAATCGCGCGGCATATCGAATTTGTTTGCCAGCACTTCGGCCCTCGCGAAGAGCCAGGAAATCGCGTTTGAAAATGTGCTGGAAGTGTTCTATAGTTTGCTCACGGACCTGCTTGATCTGTCCTGCTCTTCCTCGAAGAAGAAATTGCGAAATCCAGCTTTGGGCCGGGAACTTGAAATACTGAGCAAAAAGGTGGACGCAACGTGGGTTGGTAAAGCTGTCAATGCATTTGACGCGCTTCATTCCCGGTTGCGGCGGAATATTAATCGGTCTCTGGGACTGGACGCGGTAGCGATTTCCCTGGCTCGCCCGAACCCGGGCAGGAGACATTCAATTTCGCGATAACGGAGCGTAACCGCTTCCCGCCGTCGCGCATCATAGCTGGTGAGCTAGCATCTCTTACCAATCGTTTTTTCATACTTGAAGGAGTTTTACAGTGAATCGCAAGCTATTTCGCCCTACTCTAACTGAAGTGAAGGAACCTCATACGAATACAAGCCCGGCTCGGTCACACACTTCGGGACCGCAGCCGCATAAGAAGCCTGCGCCGCCGGAACAGACGCATGCGGAAAATTTCTATTGGATCAAGCAGATGCAGGCCCGTACCCCGGTGGTTGTCGTTCTAACCGATGGCGAAACTTTGCACGGAACCGTCGAATGGTACGACCGGGATTGCATCAAGCTCACGCGATATGGCAGCCCGAATCTGCTGATTTATAAGAAAATCGTAAAGTATGTCTACAAAGACGGCGAAGAAGCAGCCATGGGCGGTGTAAACGGTCAGTAACTTTCGATTAATATAATTAGGGGCCTGAATGAGGATCTCCATCTTCCGCTTCGTCGTCGGAATGGCGCTCCTTAATCTCGATTCCGGGATCTCAACAGCCTCACTGTCATTTGCCTCACGGCCCGGTTCATTTCGCTCAATCTGAACCGGGCTTTTTCGAGATCAATCTACAATTAAATTTAGATGTCACGCGGTACTCTCCTGGTGCGTCAAATGCAAGGGCGCAAACGCAGATTTGCCGGCCCTTCTTGCATCGGGACAAGCGAGACGGCGCTACCGGGTCGGAACTCGGCAGAGTGGGTGTGCTGCGCAAGGCTGTATCTGCTAGACTTCCAGTACTTTTGAACCTGGGGGTGGGTTATCCCACGCTTCCTGTTTTACAGCGGGCTGATCGTACCACCCGCATCCATTTTTCTGAGGAGCTAACGGGCTTCTGCTCGAATACACATGAAGATCGGGATCACCTGCTACCCGACTTACGGTGGCTCAGGGGTAGTCGCGACGGAACTCGGAATGGAGTTGGCTGCGCGTGGCCATGATATCCATTTCATCAGTTACGCGCCTCCCATTCGTCTTACCGACACAAACGATCATATCCACTTTCATGAGGTGGAGGTTTCCAGTTACCCTCTCTTCGATCACGCTCCCTACGCGCTTTCACTTGCCGTCAAAATGATGGAAGTCGCGGAGAGCCGGCATCTCGATCTGCTTCACGTCCACTACGCAATTCCCCACTCCGTGAGCGCGCTGCTGGCCCGCATGATGGCGGCGCCGAGGCGGCTACCCTTCATTACGACGCTTCACGGAACCGACATTACGATCGTCGGAAACGATCGAAGCTTCCTGCCAATCACGAAATTTTCGATCGAGCAATCCGACGGCGTCACCGCTATCTCCCACTACCTGAAACAGCGGACGATCGAGGAATTCGACATCAAGCGTCCCATCGAAGTGATCCCCAATTTCGTGAACTGCGATCTCTACTGCCGAAAAATGGAGCCTGAATTGCGCGCTCGCTGGGCTCCTGACGGCGAACCCATTCTCATGCACCTCTCGAATTTCCGTCCAGTCAAGCGCGTCACCGACGTGATCGAAATATTCGCCCTGGTGCGCGACAAATTAAAGGCCAAGCTGGTCTTGATCGGAGACGGCCCCGACCGCGGCGCGGCCGAATATATGGTTCGAAAAAAGAAGCTCACGCGTGATATTCATTTCCTCGGAAAGCAGGACCGCGTTTATCATCTTCTGTCTCAGGCGGATTTATTTCTGCTGCCGTCGGATATGGAATCCTTCGGCCTTGCGGCGCTAGAGGCCATGGCTTGCGAAGTTCCGGTTGTCGCTACCAACGTCGGAGGACTACCGGAAGTGGTCGAGCACGGAGTCGATGGCTATTTGTTTACGCCGCGCGAGGTGGAAATCGGCGCGCGATACGCATTGGAAATTTTGTCCCTGCCGGATCGAGGTCGCGCCATGGGGCAAACCGCGCGCGTCAATGCTCGAATGAAATATTGCTCCAAAGACGTGATACCCATGTACGAAGCGTACTATCGGCAAGTGATTGGCGACTCTAGCGCGGCAAACGCATAAGCGAATAGCACGGTTCGGGAGGCACGTGTGAACAGCAAGTGGATGAATGTATTGTTGCGCGGCAAACCACGGGACTGCGGACGGCGGGTTTGCGGATGCTGGGTCAGTGGAACAGTGATCGGTGCAATGTTCCTGCTGGCAAGCGCAACTACCGCGCGCGCGCAAGTCTCCGCCGCGATCGTTGGAAATGTGGAAGACGCAACCGGCGCGGCCGTGAAAGACGCAAAAATTACCGTGACGAGTTTGGAAACTGGCGCCACGCGAACCGTAAACACGGACGATTCAGGCAATTTCCGTGCTCTTTCCCTTCCCCTGGGGCCACAGGAAGTTAAAGCGGAAAAGAACGGATTTAAGTCCGTCGTACGTACCGGGATCAGCCTTGAGGTCGGCCAGCAGGCCGTCGTAAATTTGCGACTTGAAGTCGGTGAATTCGTTCAGGAAATTTCCGTTTCAGAAGATGCCCCGGTCGTCAACACTACTACGGCCTCCGTTTCGGGAATGGTTGGCGAACGCCAAATAAAAGATTTGCCACTCAACGGCCGCAGCTTCGATGATTTGATCACCCTGAACCCCGGCACCATTAACTACAGCCCATTGAAAAGCGCGAATACCAGCACCAGTAATGGAAATACATTCTCAGTGGCGGGACGGCGTACCGGAGAGAACCTTTTCTTGCTCAATGGCGTCGAGTATATGGGGTCGAGCCAACTCGCCGTCACCCCTGGCGGCGCCAGCGGCTACCTGCTCGGAATTGACGCTGTCCGCGAGTTCAACGTTCTGACAGACACTTATTCCGCCGAATATGGAAAGCGAGCGGGAGCACAGGTCAGCGTTGTCACGCAATCCGGGACCAACACCTTGCACGGAACCGTTTTCGAATTTGTTCGAAACAGCTTATTTGACTCCCCAGGACCGTTCGACCAAGGAGTCGTTCCTCCAATAAAAAGAAACCAATTCGGAGCCGCGCTGGGAGGACCTATCGAGAAGGATCGTCTCTTCCTGTTCGGCAATTATGAGGGGTTCAGGGAGTCCCTGGGGGTAAGTAGCGTAAGCGTCGTTCCGGATTCCCTGGCGCGCACGGGAATGTTGCCAAATGCATGCTCTGGCGTGTACAGCACCGTGAGCAAACTGGATACCAGAATGGAGCAGTATATGACTTTCTGGCCTCTGGCCAATGGTCCTGAATTAATGGTGCCATCAACGGGCACTTGCGTGAACCAGCCTGCGCTCGTGCCAACCGGGACGGCGGAAGCCTTTTACAATCCCAACGAGCACCTGCAGGAAGATTTCGGCAATCTCAGGGCGGACTACTTCGTCGGAAATCACGACACCCTTTCGGCGATTTACACGATCGACAACGGAAATAGTCTTATTCCGCTCGCGGACCCACTCTTCGCATCGTATACCCCGCTTCGAATGCAGGTACTCAGCCTGCAGGAAGTCCATGTCTTTTCGCCTCAACTTCTAAACACAGCTATCGTTGGTTTTTCCCGGGCGTCTTTTAGTCTCGACTCGGTTGCGCCTCCGGTTGGTACGGGACCTGGCATGATTTCGCCCACGGCAAGCGAGTTTGTTACCGGCGCTGGCCCCGGCGGAATTGTCGTGGGAGGCGGAGCAACCACGACCGCGAACGGGACAATTACTTCCGCCGGCCCCAACAATGCCGCCGGTGTTCTGAACCACAGAAATCTTTTTACTTACGAGGATAATCTGCAATTCAGCAAGGGCATTCATCAGATCGCGGCTGGAGTGTGGTTTCAGCGCCTTCAGGACAATGAGGACAGCGCGTCTCGGCAGGCCGGGCAAGTCACTTTTGCCACGCTTACCGCATTTCTCCAGGGAACTGTGAGTACAAACCAGTTTCAGGTCGTGCCCCTGCATACGGAACTCGGTTGGAGAAGCCTGTTCGGCGCATGGTTTATTCAGGATTCGATCCGGCTACGGCGGAATCTGACTCTCGAGGCGGGAATTCGGCACGAATTCACCACGGGCTGGAATGAGGCCGACGGCAGGGCCTCGAATTACGTGACTTCGCAGGGAGTGCTCGTCACGAGTCCAGTGGTGGGTAATTCGGTATTCTCTCAGAACAACGCAACTCGGTTGTTTAGTCCCCGGATCGGGCTTGCGTGGGATCCGTTTGGAAATGGAAAAACGGCTGTCCGGGCAGGATACGGGATGTACTATTCGTTGATCGACGCCCTAGCCTTCTTGATGAACTCGCTCCCGCCGTATAATGGTTCGATTACATGCCCAAGCGCGATCTCTGGATCGCTTTGCCCGAGCACGGCGGGAACTGCTTCCCTGTTTTCGTTCATTCCCTTCCAGCGCGCCACAACTGACCCCGCTGCCTGCGGCACCGGCATCGCGCCCTGCGCCACGTACTCGCCCGAAGGAATTCAGCCGAACGCAAAGACTCCGACGGTCCAGGAATGGAATCTGTCGATTGAACAGCAACTCAACCGCGACACGTCGCTCCGCATCGCATATGTGGGCTCGTTCGCAATCCACGAATTTCTCAACATAGATCCCAATAGCATTCCCGCTCAGATTTGCGCCAACGCCGGAGGCTGTACCGCAGGCGGTACGCCGGGCACTACGACAGCCACGGTGCCTCAAGGCGCGCAGTACATTCCCATTCAGACGAGGCCCAACCCGAGTCTCTCCGGTGGTTTCTTCTGGATGACTGAGGGCAACAGCAGCTACAACGCCTTGGAGATCGATGCCACTCACCGGCTGAGCAGAGGCTTGCAAATCCGCGGAAATTACACGTGGTCGAAAAATCTGGATATAAATTCCGGTCTCACAGGCGCACAGGCCGCCAACCAGGCGCAGATGGTGCTGGATCGGAATGATTTACGCAGAGACTGGGGACGTTCGGCATTAAACGTCGCCAACCAAGGCAGCTTTTCCGCTACCTACGAATTGCCATTCGGGAACGGCAGACGCCTGTGGAATAAGAGCACTGGGGTCGAAGGCAAACTAATTTCCGGCTGGCAGGTAAACGGCATTGGAACATTTCTTTCCGGCTTTCCTTTTACGCCGTTAGTCGGTTCAAATCGCTCCGGTGACGGCGATACCAGGAATCCAGACCGTGTTTCCATCAACCCTAATCCAGTCTCGCCGTGTCCCATCCTGCCAAATCAATGGCTAAATCCATGTTTATATGAGCTCCCGACGCCGGGAACCTACGGGAATATTGGCAGAGGCACATTGACAGGCCCAGGCTTGGCTGATGTCGACTTTTCATTGTTCAAGAACACCGCGGTATCCGAAACAGCGAATCTGCAATTCCGAGCGGAATTCTTCAACCTCTTCAATCGTTCGAACTTTGGACCGCTAAACACGACGGTATTCTCGGGCACCGCCATCAGCGGCTCCGCGGGATTAATCACCACGACGGCGACATATCCGCGGCAAATTCAATTGGGATTGAAACTGATTTTCTAGGGATTTAAGTAGAACAGGCTTGAAGCCTGTGTGGTTTAGAGGTTGCCCGTGCAAAGTCATACAGGCTGAAGCCTGTCCCACTTAAAATAAAATCGCTACCTAAATCTTCGTTGCGGGGAAGATTATTGAGGGCTCGGAGACGGTCGGAATCAGTTCCGGAATCTCGATCCGGATTCGCGTCCCCTCGCCTTCACGGCTGGAAATATCCATCAGGAAATCCGCTCCGTAGAGCACCCGCAAACGCTCGTGGACGTTGCTAATTCCGATTCCGTCGCCGAATACTTGCTTCATCCGCTCCTTGGGAATTCCAACGCCATTATCCTCGATGACGATCACCAGACGCCCTTCCTGTATTGAGGTGCGGATGGTCAGCTCGCCGGCGCCAAGTTTTGCGGCCAGGCCGTGCTTCAGCGCATTCTCAACAATGGGCTGCAGGAGCATGCTGGGGACAAACGCGTCGAGCGTGCGCTCGTCCACATATTTATGAATCTGAAGATTGTCGCGTCCAAAGCGGGCGACTTCAATGTCCAGGTAGTCGTCAATGAAATCGAGTTCCTCCTGCAAAGGCACAAAGGTTTCGTGCTTGCGCAACAATCTCCGAAGAATGTTGCTCAACTTGATGACCACGCCGCGCGCGGTGTCCGGATCGTAGCGGATCAACGAAGATACGGTGTTCAGCGTGTTAAACAGAAAATGCGGATTGATTTGCGCTGTCAAGGCATCCATGCGCGCCTTGAGCAGCAATTGCCGGTGCTGCTCAAGGTTCATCTCGGTTCGCGTATTGTTCCAAATCTTCATGGGCACGGCGACCGACATGACCGTCGACAGCAAAACCAGCGCCATCTCCCAACTCTTCACGACGTCCATGTAGAAGAGCCATTGCGGTTTGGTCGCATGGCCGAGCGCTTGCCGCGCCAATTCGAGCACGATGCAAGCCCCCAGCGGAAGCATTTCCCAAGTCACTTTTTTCCCTCGAAACAGCCGCACCAGCCAGCGCGGCGTGCTCAAAAACGTATATGGACCGAGCTTCCAGATCTCCTCTGTGTTCGGAAGTCCCTGCCGGATCAGGCCTCCGACAAGACCCGCCGTTGCTGCCACGGGCATGGAAAGCCATTCGCGATGAAAAAATGCCGGCAGGCTGATGATCGACCCGCCCAGCGGCCCGACAACGCGCCCGCCAAGCAGTCCGAGCAAAAACGATCCTTCGAGCATCAGATCGGCCGCTCGATACGGATGCCCCACGATGCGCAAGAACACGCCAAACGCCAGCGGCGGAGTCACAAACAGCATGAGCTTTAATTTTTGATCCGAATCGCGAAGTTCGGTGAAAAGTACCTTCCGGAAGGTCGCGGAGCGCGCCAGCCACGCGCAAATGGACGCCGCCGTGCCCACATGCAGCAACAGCGTCAGCAGCAGATCCCCGCCAAAGGTAAGAGTGTTCATTAAACCTGGACGCCACGGCTACGTTAGCCAATCGCCGAGCCGATGTAAAGCGTCTCGGGTGTTCGGAGGGCCGAGCTTCAGCTCGGCCGCTCAAGTCCCTCCGACTGGGGCTTCAGCCCCTGAAGCTTCAGGGCCAAAAGGCCCCTTTGTGCAGTTCTGATTGTCCGACCTAAAGGTCGGACCTCCTAAAACCGCAACTCCAAGTCAAGTTCAAAACCGCAAGTCCAAGCAAAACCCTACACGCCGACTCCGACTCCACCGCCAAAAACCAGTTCTAGGTCAACCGCCAAATACAGATTACAGTTCAACAACTCTAAGAACTTTCGGAAATCATGGCGCGGCCGCGCCTGCCGGTGCCATCGGCCGTTTGCTGAAGTACAGATGCATTACGTTTTCCGTCCCGATCTCTTTTCTCAAATCGACCGGCAACTGATTGAACAAGAGCACATCCGCCTGCCAGCGATCGTTCGCATTCTTCGGCTGCGGGTAGTGCTGGTCCGTTCCCAGAATGAATCGGTCCGGGAAATCCGTGAAAAGCTTCAACCAATCGGCCTTGATTGTGCCGTCGGCCGCCAACGCATAATTCTTGCCGGGATGCTGAGGGTCCGTCTTGATTTCCATGTAGAGATTCGGGTGCACTTGCAGCAACCGGCGGCAAAGATCGGGCGTCCGATCTCCGGTAAAGTCCGTGCCGGCATGCGCCCAGATGATGTGCGCACGCGGATTGTGGGCCAGGAGACGCTCGAACGCGGCGATATTTTCGTGGAGTTTCGGCGGATTCGGGGGCGATTTCTGTTCAGGCGGAGTCGCCATCGGTTTCGTCACGGCTTCCATGTGAATGTCGATGGGAACTCCGTGTTGCGCGGCAATGTCCGCGAGCAGCAGGAAAAGCGGGTGATCGGCTGGAGCATACTGATAGGGCGTCGCGCCGTCGAAGTGTTCCGCCGAAAATTCGCCGAATCCGACCACGCCTTCCTTAATTAGTTCTTCGGCGCGGTCTTTGAATCTTTTTTGAACTTCCGATCCTGCGTCGCCTGACATTACTGACTGCTGAATCATTGCATTCAAAGTGCCGCCGCCACCCACAATGGCCAGCTTATCTGGATACGGCTTCATGGCCGGCAGAAGGACTTCCGCGTCGTAATGTCCCGGGTGATCGAACGTGTCGGGCAGAATCTGAAAAATTATTTTCGTTGCGTTCTGAACTTTCAGGGCGGCCAGAGCGGCGCGAATCGTCCCATCCGGATCGAGTTCATCGAAGTGAGTGTGCGCCTCAATATATGGCGTCAAGGCTGGCACAGGCTCCATGGCCGCCGGCGATTTCTCCGTGCGGGATTGCGATTGGCTCGCGACCACCTTATGCGCTGCAAGGGCCGCGATGATGACCAGACCAGCGAGAACGATTGCTGACGCACGTTTCCTTAAACATTTTGTCATCGCGGCAGTCTCCTTGTTGGCGATGGGCCAATGATACGGCGAGTTTCACGGACTTCAAAATAGAAATGTGGGATAATGTTTGGCTCTCCATGCCAGCAAAGACAACACCGCGCGGCCGCAATGCGCGCAAGAATCCGAAAGCTCCAACCCGGATCATCGCCCGGGCAAAGCTCCCGACTCGCTTCGGTCCATTTGAAATTCTAGGAATCGAGGGCGGCGGCCACGATGAAAACGCAGTGGCCCTAGTGCATGGGCGCATTCGCGGGCGGACTCCCCTGGTGCGGATTCACTCACAGTGCCTCACCGGCGATGTGCTCGCCTCGGAACGGTGCGATTGCCGCGCGCAACTGGAGCTTTCGCTCCGCAAGATTGCAGCGTCGCCGGCTGGGATACTACTGTACCTGCCGCAAGAGGGCCGCGGCATCGGCCTTATGAATAAGCTGCGCGCGTATGAACTGCAAGACCACGGCATGGATACGGTCGAGGCCAACGAAGAGCTTGGCTTTGCCGCTGATTCGCGCGACTATGCGTTTTCAGCGGTGGCTCTGCATCTGCTCGGAGTCCGGCGTGTTCGCCTGCTTTCGAATAACCCGGATAAGGTCGAGCAGCTAGAAAAAGCTGGCATTCGCGTCGTCGAACGCGTGCCATGCAGGCCGCGCACGTCCCGCGTCTCGCGCGCCTACCTGGAAACCAAGCGCACGAAGATGGGCCACTTATTGGAAGGGCTTTAAGTAGCACAGGCTTCAGCCTGTGTAGGCTTGGATCTTGCAATCACGAAAATCGCACTGGCTGAAGCCTGTGCTGCTTAAGGAGCGTCCCATGCCCATGACTCCCGTTATCGAGCAAAGCCTCACTTTCAAGTGCACTCCCGCTGAACTCTACGAATTATTTATGGATTCGGCGAAGCATACCGCCGCAACGGGCGCACCCGCAAAAATCAGTCGCAAAGTCGGCGGAAAATGGGTCGCGTTCAACGGAGCGCTTGTTGGCAAAAATCTTGAACTTGTTCCAAACGATATGATTGTGCAGGCCTGGCGCTCAACGAACTTTAAGAAGGACGATCCCGATTCAATTCTCATCGTGCGCTTTGAGAAAGCCAAGAGTGGAGCGACAGTATATCTCACTCACGTTGGAGTCCCGAAGCAAGACCACAAAGGCGTCACAAAAGGCTGGAAGAAATATTATTGGGAACCGTGGAAGAAATATTTCAAGAACAAGCGGTAGAGACGCGGTTCAACGAAAATATCCTCCGCATTTCGGCGCCGCGGAAGAAACCCTTTAGAACCACAGATGAACACAGATGTACGCAGATAAGAGAAAAACATGAGAGATGGAACTTTTCACGAGCGATCTTACAGAGACGTGCGCATATCGCGCGACAAACAGACCAGTAATATCCTTCCACACATCACCTAACGATCTATAACCGCTTTCATTTACGCCGCATTCGCGACTCTCCTGCATCGCGCTCCGATTCCAAAAGTGTTTTCTTACTTCATCCGTGTTCATCTGTGGATTAACTCGCCTATCCTCCGCCCACCATCTGCACGATCTCAAACCTGTCGCCCGGCATTACATCCGTGGCGCCCCACTGCGAACGAGGTAGCACTTCCAGATTGCGCTCCATAGCGACCCGATCCGCGAGCAGGCCAAGATGCCGGAGCAGCCCCGGCACGCCAAGCCCAGCCGGGACGCTGCGTGCTTCTCCATTGACGATAATCTGAATCTCGGGGGTCATTTTGAAACCGGCGCAGGCACCCTGCCGTGGTCTTTGGCTTTAAGCCGAAAACGCAATTCACCGTAAAGAGAACCGTCCGTTGCACGAATCACCAGCGATGTTCCATCGGAGGCAGTCGATGGCATTTGAAACTTGAGGGTCGCCTTACCGGCAGAATCCGTTTGGGCGATTGTGCAATAGGCGCGCTCTTTTTCGCGCTCCAAAAACGCTTCGACTTCCGCATCGGCAATCGTCTGCTGGGAATTTTTTCGCCGCAATTCAATTTCAAGAGTAGCGTTGCCTGCTGCGTACCACGTACCGGAATTCATCAGACGCACATCCAGACTGTCGGTCTGTTCCACCATTTGCGTTTCCGAATGCGATTTCTTTTGGCCGCGCGGTTCAAGGGTCCCCGCTTCCAGTTGGGCAATCACTTCGCGGTGTTGTTGCGACAGACGCTCGTGCAGTTGCTCGGCCAAATCCTGGTCCTTGGAGACTGAATTCGCGAATTTCTCGTAACTCGTGCTCCTTTTGTAGACCACGCGCCCGTTTTCGTACACAACGGTATCGAGATATGGGTGCGAGGGTCCGCGATCTTCCGTTTGCACGTGATAAATCGCGTCGCCAACGCGCACGTTTGAATTGAAACCGAAGTTCATGCGATGGACCGCCTTCCGTGCCAGGTTCGGATGACGAATCTGCCGCTTCGTTCGACTCTCGCGGCGACCATTGAAACTCAGGTAAACAATCTCACCACGTAACCGAAGCGAGACAAATCCAAACTATTTCACACGTGGATTTGACCGCTTGCCGCCACATCGCTATTATAGCTTGTGCTCCGATGACGGGAAACGACCTACAGAGCTACGCGCCGCTTCTTGTACACCTCATTCTGGCGATGGCGCTTTCCGGTGTTCTACTCCTTCTTTCCTCGTTCGTGGGTTGGAGGCGTCCGTCCAAGGTAAAGTCCCAGGCCTATGAATGCGGCATCACGCCGACCGGCGATGCACGCGAACCGTTTTCCGTGAAATTTTATCTTGTTGCGATGGTATTTATCCTGTTTGATGTGGAAGCAATATTCCTGTATCCGTGGGCCTTTATCTTTAGACAACTGCGCTGGTTTGGCTTTGCGGAAATGCTCCTCTACATCGGTATCTTGCTGGTGGGTTACTTTTATCTCTGGAAGAAAGGGGCGTTGGACTGGAACCGCCCAGCCGCACGCCGGGACCACGCTTCGTGACGGAAACACCGGACCTAGAGCAAAATACGAATGTCGCAAGAATACGCGCTTCGCAACCCGAGGCGATTGCCGGCTTGATATCGTTTCGCGGGGAGCTGACCGTGATGGTGCGTGGAGATCACTTGCGGCAACTTGCCCAATTTCTCGCCAGCGACGCGGAGCTTGCATATACATACATGTCCGATGTGACGGCTCTGGACCGCTTCCCCATCGAACCCCGGTTCGAGCTCAATTATCATCTATTGTCGCTCTCCCGGCGAGATTCGCTGTGCCTGCGTGTCCGCCTTCCCGGAGATTCTCCAGTGATTGAGTCGGTTGTTCCGATCTGGCCGACAGCGAATTGGCACGAACGTGAAATTTTCGATTTGTTTGGCATCCGTTTTGAAGGGCATCCCAACCTGCGCCGGATGCTTTTGCCTGACGATTGGGAAGGCTATCCTCTCCGCAAGGATTATCCGGTGGAGGGCCCTCGCTAGCCGGCGGCGTGAAACCGAGCGAACCTGAGCCATGACTACAGTCCAGACAGCCATCGGTCCAGAACAAACGATGGTCCTCAACATGGGACCTCAGCACCCGTCTACGCACGGCGTGCTGCGAGTTTTGCTCGAGCTTGACGGGGAAAACGTCGTCAAGGCCGATGTGGATATCGGCTATCTCCACACAGGAATCGAGAAAACCGCCGAAGCGCTAACCTACTCGCAGGCCATTACCATTACCGACCGCATGGATTATCTTGCCCCTCTCTCGAACAATTTGGTCTACTGCCTGGCCGCTGAGAAATTACTAGGGCTCGAAGTCCCCAAACGTGCTCAATACATTCGCGTTTTGCTCACGGAATTGACGCGCATCGGCTCGCATCTGGTCTGGCTTGGCACGCACGCCATCGATCTGGGCGCGATGTCCGTGTTCCTGTACTGCTTCCGCGAGCGCGAGGAATTGCTCAAGATCTTTGAGATGGTCAGCGGCCAGCGGATGATGACCAGCTACTTCCGGATCGGCGGACTGGCGCTCGAACCCGCCACGGGATGGACCGACCGAGTTCAGAAAATTCTTCAAACATTTCCATCCCGCATCGACGAGTACGAGAACCTGTTGACCAAGAACCGCATTTGGATGGCGCGCACACAAGGAGTTGGAATGTTAAGCGCCGCCGACGCGATTGCCCTGGGCGTATCCGGCCCCTCGCTGCGCGGCTCCGGGGTGGATTACGACGTCCGCAAGTATTTTCCCTATTCAAGCTATGAAGAATTCGATTTCGATGTTCCCGTGCGCACCGAAGGTGATTGTTTCGCGCGCTACATGTGCCGCGTGGGGGAAATGCGC
>JBEKCU010000057.1:0-22505 GCA_050014735.1 Candidatus Acidiferrales bacterium
CGGGCATCGCGTGACAGGCTCAGACGTGGGCGTTTATCCTCCTGCGTCGACTTTGCTTGAAGGGCTGGCCATTCGGTGGACGAATGGATTTTCCGAAACGAATCTCGATCCGGCGCCGGACATTGTGGTGCTGGGAAACGCACTGTCGCGCGGCAATCCGGAAGTCGAGTATGTGCTGGACCGGAAAATTCCGTACCGCTCGCTGCCGCAGACGCTCGAGGAATTCTTTCTTCCGGGACACGACTGTCTGGTCGTCACGGGAACGCACGGCAAGACGACCACCACTTCGATGCTCTCGTGGATACTGCAGTACGCGGGGCGGCGTCCCAATTTCCTGATTGGCGGAGTCGCTGAAAATTTCGGGCGCAGTTTTGGTCTTGGCGGTGGAAATGAATTTGTGCTGGAGGGCGACGAGTACGACTCCGCCTTTTTTGACAAAGCGCCCAAGTTTTTGCACTACCACCCCGATGAAGTCATTATCACTTCACTCGAATTCGATCACGCGGATATTTATGCGGACCTCGCCGCGATCGAGCTACAATTCCGTCGCATGGTGAATCTGGTGCCCCGGCACGGCAGGATCGTTGCCTGGGGAGAGAGCGAAACGGTTCGCGGAGTAGTAGCGAAGGCGTATTGTCATGTGGAAACGTATGGCTTCACGCCAGGCGTGGATTGGCTCGCCGGCGACGTGGAATTCACGGAGGGCGAGACGCGGTTCCGAGTTTCCCATCGAGGAAATGAAGTGGCCCGGGTGAGGATGTCCCTGGCGGGACGCCATAATGTCCTCAATGCGCTTTCGGCGATCGCTATCGCCCATGGCCGAGGCGTCGCGACGGACGCGATCGAAGGCGCAATGGCGACATTTCGTGGCGTTCTGCGGCGGCTGGAAATAAAAGGTGAAATGTCTGGCGTCCTCATCGTCGATGATTTTGCGCATCATCCAACGGCAATCCGGGTAACGATTGAAGCGGCGCGTCATCGCTGGCCCGGACGGCGTATTTGGGCCATCTTCGAACCGAGATCGAACACCATGCGGCGGAGAGTATTTGAGGCCGATCTCGCTTCCGCGCTTTCTACCGCGGATGCCACTGTTCTGGGCGCCGTGAATCGCGCAAACTTGCTCGGGGATGAGGAGCGGTTATCTCCCGATCGCGTGTTGCAAACGATTCGATCCGGAGGGCGGCAAGCAGAGGGGTTCGAAACTGCCGACGAGATTGCCGAATCTCTCGCGACCAGAACCCGGCCGGGCGACCTGGTTCTGGTCATGTCCAACGGGAGCTTTGACGGGCTCTGCGGCAAGCTCCTTGGCAAGCTTCAAGAGCGCGGGTCTGCCGCGGGCATTCCCGTTGGTCCTCAGGTGGGAAAGTCGTAAGGATGAAACTGAGTCTCCGAAATTTGCGCCGCGTCGTGCTGTTGAGCATGGCTCTGCTGGTTGCTCATCCCGCGCGCGCAACGATCGATTACACGGTCTCGGTCGCTCATCCTGAAGCGCACATTTTTGGCGTGACAATGCGCGTTCCGGATGTCCACGACCAGCTCACAGTGCAAATGCCTACCTGGAATGCCCTGTATCAAATTCGAGATTTTTCTTCGCACATGATGCAAGTGAGCGCACTGGATGAAGAAAAGCATCACCTTCCAATTGTGAAACTCAATAAACAAACCTGGCGCGTGACGGGCGATGGTGCAGTCACGCTCAGCTATCCGATTTACTGGGACGATCCGGGCCCGTTTGCTTCACAGTTAAATTCTGAACACGCATTTCTGAACCTGGCAATGGTGCTGTTGTACGTGCCGGACCGCCGGGCTGAAGACACGCGATTGGCGTTCGACGGGGTACCGGACAATTGGCGCGTGGCAGTGGAGCTCGATCCGGACGGGATGGCTGCCGGAAGCCGGACGGGCGCGTACGTGGCTCCCAGCTATGATTCTTTAGTGGACGCTCCCGTGGAGATTGGCGCATTCGACGAATTTCGCATGGAAGCCGGCGGAAGGCCGATTCGGATTGTGATTCACGGCGATTCGGGGGACCGCGGACGCCTCACGGATGCACTCAAGCGCATCGTGGACTACGACGTCTCGCTCATGGGCGGAGCACCATTTCGCGAGTACATGTTCCTTTTTCACGTGGGTGCGAATTTTGGCGGCGGAGGGATGGAACACTCGAATTGCACGGCGATCGCCGCGGATGTCCCGGGACAACTGTCAAGTTATTCGGCGCACGAGTTTTTTCACACGTGGAATGTGAAGCGCATTCGGCCGCAAACTCTCGAGCCGGTGGACTACACGAAAGAAATGTGGACGCGCGCCCTGTGGTTTGCCGAGGGTGTGACCAACACGTACGGCGCGTACGCACTGGTGCGCACCGGGCTTTGGTCCGCGCAACAGTTTTACGGCAACCTGGCTGCGCAGATCAACGAACTGGAATCGCGTCCCGCGCACCGATGGCAAAGTGTCGAACAATCCAGTCTGGACGCATGGTACGAAAAATATTCGCTCTACACGCGCCCGGAGGAAAGCATCTCCTATTACAACAAAGGACAAATTGTTGGCGTAATGCTGGATATTGAGATTCGCGACAGGACGGAAAATCGCGCGAGCCTCGATGACGTGTTGCGCGCTCTGAACGTAGAATTTGCCCAGCGCGGTCGGTTCTATAACGATAGTGACGATGTGCGTGCCGTTGCGGAAAGCGTGATTCACGGAAGCGCTCCCAAAGCTGACGCCAACTTGAAGGATTTTTTCTCGCGGTATGTTTCCGGAACCGATGAAATCCCTTTTTCGAGTATCCTTGGGCGCGCCGGATTGGGAATTCGCGATACCGGACAGCGTCGGTCCGCGTTTGGCTTTACAATCACGCACGACAATGGGGGATCGCCTGTTATCGTCTCGGTCGAAGCGAATAGCGAAGCCCAGCGAGCGGGCCTGCGAGAGGGAGATATTCTGCTCTCATTGAACGGCGAGTCGATTCCGCGCACACCTGAACGCTGGTTGCGCGATCACCATCCGGATGAACGCGCCACCGTGAAAATCCGGCGGGGCGGGGAAGTCATGGAGTTTTCAGTTGTGCTTGGCCGCGCGTCAGAGGCGATTTTTCAGATTACGGAATTGCCGGACTCCTCCGACAAGCAACGGCGAATTCGGGATGGTATGCTGCACGGCATGACCGACCCCTCGAAATGATCCGCACAGGCATCGTCGCGGTATTCTTGAGCCTCTACACCCTCGTGTTGGGCCCGCCGCTCATTCTCTATACGCTGGTCACGAAGTCAGCGGAACTGATGTATTGGGTGGGAATAAAGGGTGTGGTTTTCATCACTCGCGTGACGGGCTTGCGCGTGATCGTCGAGGGCCGCGAAAATATTCCACCGGGCGTTTGCATGTTCGCTGCAAACCATACCAGCAACGCCGATGCAGCGGCCATTGTGGGCGCGATCCCCCGGCGTCTAGCCATTTTTGGCAGAAAATCCCTATTCGACATCCCTATTGTTGGTTTGGCTTTCAGCTTGGCAAAGTTTGTTCCGGTAGACCGAGGCAATCGTGACGCCGCTCTGGCCAGCGTGAAGCAAGCGATTGAATACATGAAACAAGGCTTTTCATTCCTGGTGTATCCGGAGGGAACCCGCAGCCCTGACGGACGCCTGCAACGGTTCAAGAAGGGTGCCTTCGTCATGGCCATCGAGGCGGGCGTTCCCATCGTTCCCGTGATGTGCGCGGGCGCCCATCGAGTCATGAAGAAAAAATCGCTCGTCATCCATCCGGGAACAGTGACCGTTCGATTCGCAAAGCCAATCGATGCTGCCGGTTACACGATCGACCGACGCGATGAACTTGCAAGACGCGTCCACGACGCGATTGCGGCGGAACTGCCGGATGATCAGAAGCCCCAGTAGCGCTCCAGTAGGACAGGCTTCAGCCTGTCTGGGTTTGACTTTTCGATAGGTCAACAAGAATCCAGACAGGCTGAAGCCGGTCCTACTCACTGCCGCTTCATCCGTTCCACTTCTCCCACAAGTTGCCGCAACGTTCTCTGGATTTCAGGCAATCGTTTAAGCGCCGCAATCACCCTCAAGTACAATTTATTGTCCATCACCGGAGAACCAGAACGCACTGCTCCGGCGGGAACATCCAGGTGCATTCCGCTCTGCGCGGTGATGACAGCGCCGTCGCCAATTTCCAGGTGCCCGGCGGAGCCGACTTGCCCCGCAAGGATCGCCCGGTTTCCGATACGAGTCGATCCCGCGAGCCCAACTTGACCGCAAAGGATCGTGTCCTCGCCGACTTCGCACGCATGGCCCACCAGCACGAGATCATCGATTTTCGCGCCGCGGCGTATGCGGGTTTCGCCGACGGTCGCGCGATCGATGCAGGAGTTTGCCTGTATTTCGACGTCGTCTTCAATCACCACCGGCGCCGTTTGCATAATCTTGTGCCAATGCCCATCGGCGCGTCTTGCAAATCCAAACCCATCGCCACCGACCACCACGCCGTTCTGAAGGATCACGCGGTTTCCAATGGTGCAGCCTTCCCTGACTACCGTTTGAGAATGCGCCAGGAAATCATCGCCGATCCGAGTGTCGCCGTAAATCGTCACCAGGCTATGCAACACGGCGTTTCTTCCAATTTCCACGCCTTCGTCCACAAAGCAGTGCGGGCCGATGTGCGAACCTTCTCCAATCTTTGCGGTCTTCGCAACCACTGCTGTGGGATGAATCCCGGGTAAGTACTTTTGTCCGCCGTGGAAAAATTCGATGGTGCGTGCGAAATCAAGATAAGGGTTTTCGGAGCGTAGCGCCGATAGCGGCGGCAACTCAGACTCTCGGTCAATGACGATTTTGCCGGCGAGAAGGACCGCCGAGGCGCGCGTTCTGTTCAGTTCCCTGGCGTACCTGGGATTTGAAAGGAAAGTGACCTGCCCAGCGCGCGCCTCTTCAATACCGGCAACTCCGTCGATCTCTGTCCGTGCGTCGCCTTCAAGTGTACAGCCGAGTTGCGAGGCTAGTTCGCCGAGTTTCATAGATCTTGTCTCCTTGAAATTACAATCAACCAGAGAGATCATTCGTTGAAAAGTCCAGGCTGCGGCTGCGTCGGTGCCGCTGGCTTTCGCCGGGCAATTCCCACAACGCCTAGGACGGTCATCTCGGAAAGCGCGGTTCGCGGGATGAAGATTTTGATGGTTGTCCCATGCAAATCAGGAGGCGTGATTTGGACGCCGCGGTCCAAGAGGGAAAGCAGGTCATTCGGCACGACTCCCTCGATGCTATCGTTGTCACGGAATTTCAGGCGCACCCACAGGCCATCGAGCTTGGGTCGAGACAGAAATACCTTACGTTCCGGTTCGAAATCATCGACGAATTCTCGCACGAAGTAAATACTCCGAACATCCTTGACGTCAAAATTGCGGTGTTCCCCGCCGGGGGTTAGCAGTTCGATTGTCTCGGTGTCTCCGAGCTTACTGGGGTTCAGGTAACCCCGAAGCGAGGTTCGGTCGAGTAAAACGACCACGACTTTCTTGTGCGTGGAGGCTGGCGTTCGTATTTTCACGGATAGGAACTCGCGGCGCGGGCCTTGCGAGTCAACGCCGAGTATGTTATGTTAAGCGATCTTTTGCTGTCAAGTTCATATTTATCAGGGGTTTAGACGGAGCTCGGTTACTTAGGGTCTGGTTTAGACAGTAGCTGGAACTGAGGACCTCAATCTTTTGACCCAGATCTTCAGCCACAAGAGGCAGATTCTCAAATCTGCTTCCATCATCAGCATCATCACGGTTGTCAGTCGAATTCTTGGGTATGTCCGTGATCAACGTTTGACGTTGCTGCTGGGGACCACGGGCATTGCCGATTCTTTCGTTCTGGCATACCGCATCCCGAATCTCCTTCGCCGACTTGTCGGCGAAGGCTCGATGACGGCCGCCTTCATCCCTGTGTTCACGGATTACATGCGAAATCGATCCAGGGAGGAGACCTGGGCGTTCGCAAATCGGTTGTTCTGGACGTTTTCCGTCGTCATGGCAGCACTAACGGTATTGGGTGTGATCTTTTCTCCCGTTGCCGTTCGATTGTTTTCCATGTTCGGGAAGAGCGGAGTTCAGATCGAAGCTATCTATTTGAATCGCCTGATGTTCCCGTACATTCTGTTTATCGGAATGGCGGCCCTGGCGATGGCGATCTTGAATTGCTTCCATGTGTTTGGCTTGCCTGCTGCCACGCCCATTTTACTGAATATCTCCTTTATCGTCTTTTCCATGGCCCTCGTGTGGAGGCATTTTTCGAGTCCGGCAGTGGCGCTGGCAGTCGGAGTCCTGGTTGGTGGTATATTTCAGTTTTTCCTGCAAGTGCCGCAACTGGTGCGACGCGGGATGGATTTTCAGTTTGGTGTTTCGTTTACGGACCCTGGAGTGCGCAGGGTGGCGCGCCTGATGGTTCCCGGCTTCATCGGGATTGGGATTGCACAGATTAATTTACTTGTGGACACGATTTTTGCGAACGCTAAAGTAATGCCGGTAGGGAGCCTGATCTCGCTCTACGTCGCGGACCGGGTGACGGAACTGGTGCTCGGCGGGTATGCGATTGCCGTTGCGACGGCAATCCTTCCAATGATGTCGCATCAGGCCGCCGTCGGCGACCATGAGGGGATGAAAAAGACATTTGTGTTTGCCTTGCGAATTGTGTCATTCATTACGATTCCGGCGGCAGTGGGACTGGTGATTTTGCGCGAGCCCATCGTTCAAGTCCTTTTCCAGCATGGCCTGTTCGTCGCGGAATCGACGCGATTGACGGCGCGGGCGCTGCTGTATTACTCGATGGGGCTGCCCGCGTTCGCGGCGGTGAAACTCATCGTGCCGGCATTCTATTCAACGCAGGATACGCGCACGCCCGTGCGTACTGCCTTCGTTGCCATGGGTGTGAACATCGTGTTGAACTTGATTTTTCTTTTTTATTTCTTCGCGAAGTTCAAGAATGGCGGCCCGGCTCTCGCAAGTGCGCTGGCGGCCTATTTCAATGTTTCAGTGCTATTTGTTATTTTCAGGCTGCGGTTTGGGTCATTGGGGACACGGCACATCCTGGCATCGGTAGGAAAAATTGCGCTTTGTGCCGGGATGATGGGAATTGTGTGCTGGAGCGCGCTACAGTATTCGCAATTCGACACGATCGAACACTTTCTTCCCCGATTAGCGGTGTTTATCGGCTTGATAGGCTTCGCCACGCTGACGTATCTGGCCATTGCATGGCTGTTGCGATGTGACGAGGTGAGCGAGGTCTACGGCATTGCGTTTCACGGAGATCGGACACAAGCCGGCAAGACGGGCTTGACTGGTTAGCGATGATGGATACGACCATCCATGTCTTTCTGACTTATCTGCGCGTGGAGAAAGGGCTCGCCCAGAATACGATCCTCGCCTACAGCCGGGATCTGAAGAGATTCACGGCCTTTCTCCAGACGCGGGGAAAACACCGCGTTGAGGAAGTGACCCGCGAAGACATCGTTGACTTTCTTTCCGGGCTCTACCGGGCAAAGTTGGACAGCCGGTCCGTGGCGCGCTATTTGGTTTCTGTGCGGAATTTCTATAAGTACGCGATAACGGAGGAATTGGTTCGTCTGGACCCGACGGAAAATTTGGAATCTCCAAAAACCAGGCACAGTCTTCCAACCTATCTTCGTGTGGACGAGGTCGACCGGCTGCTGGACGCGCCGAGCGCTACAACACCCATAGGATTGAGGGACCGCGCTATGCTGGAGGTATTCTATTCCACTGGATTGCGGGTTTCGGAAGTTCTGAACCTTCGCATTACCGATGTCGATACGCGAATCGGATGCGTGCGGTGCATCGGAAAAGGGGACAAGGAGCGCTTGGTTCCGATCGGACGAAAAGCCATCGCCGCGGTCGAAACGTATCTCACGTCGTCGCGGCCACATTTTGCGAGGCCGTCGAGTCCGCCGCCCCACAACCAAGTTCTGTTCCTGACAAGGAATGGCAAGCGGCTGAGCCGAATCAGCATCTGGAAGATCATGCACGATTACGGAACCAAGTTAGGTTTGCGTGGACGGCTCACTCCACATAAACTGCGTCACAGTTTTGCCACGCATCTGCTGGAACGGGGTGCGGACCTGCGTTCGGTCCAGCTCATGCTGGGTCACGCGGATATCTCCACGACTCAGATTTACACGCACGTGGTCGAGGAACGCTTGAAGCAAGTCTATAAAGCGCATCACCCGCGCGCGTGAAGGCCTGACATTTTTCCACGGTAAATTTCCGTGGTTTATAAAATTCGATCGGCTGCAGTGACGCAGAAAAAATAAGCCGCGTCCTTGGCTGAGGAAAGAATACGCATGCCCGATTACATGTATCAACTCGAAAGCCGCCTTTCACCCGAACAGCGGGCCGGACTTGTTCGTGTCCAGGAGCTGGCTGCCGCGAATGAATCGAACCTTTATCTTGTCGGAGGGGCGGTTCGCGACCTGATTTCCGGCATGCCCATACGCGATCTGGACTTTGCGATCGAAGGAAATCCATCTCGGATCGTTCGGGAACTCGAAAAGGGCGGGGCGCAGCTGACGAACGAAAACGAATCCTTGCGCGCCGCTGAGCTCGTCCTCTCAGGAGAAGTGGACGCGAGCATCTCTGCGGCGCGGGAAGAAGTGTACGCACGGCCGGGAACGAAGCTCGAAGTCCGCTTTTCCACCATTATGGACGATCTGAAGCGGCGGGATTTCTCCATCAATGCCATCGCCATTTCCCTGAACGCAAACTCCAGGGGGCTGCTGCTCGATCCCACCAATGGACTTGCCGACCTCGAGCGGCGTGAAATTCGCGCCCTGTCGATTCATAGCTTCACGAACCAGCCGGTACGGCTGCTGCGCGCGTTGCGCTACGTGGCCCGCATGGACTTCAAGATGGATTCCCGTACGGCCGAGTGGTTCAAGCTGGCGATCGAGCGAAAGCTGCAAGAGACAATTTCGCCCGAAGATGCCGGCGGGGAACTTCGGCAAGTCGCGCGCGAGGAAAATCCGGCAGCAGTTCTGAAGGCGTGGGAAGCGCAGGATCTGCTGATTGTCTTAAACGCGCAACTCGCGAAGCGCCATCCGGACTATGACGCGATCCAACGAGTCGTTCGAGTCCGAGAGGAAATGGTTTCGGCGGGATTCAGGCCGCGGTTATTTGCTCCGGTCACCGCCGCCATTCTTGGAAAGCTGAAGGATAGCGAGCTCGCTTCGGTGTTGGAGGGCATGGGTTTGAGTTCCTCGGAACTCCGTGCGGTTGAGCAACTGGAATCCGAGGCCTCGAAGGTCGCGAAGATTCTCTCGGGACCCAAAACAGCGTCGGTTCCCGACGCGTACGCGTTTCTTGAGAAGACACCGCTCGACTTGCAAGCGTACATCCTTGCCGAATCGTCGAACGGCAAGGCGGTTGGTAAAATCAAGAACTATCTAAATAAGTGGAAGCCACTCCGCCAGGGAATACCCGCGGTTGCAGCAGAGCTCGATGCGCTTGGACTCGAGCACGGGGCTAAGTTTGATAAGGTCCTGGAAGATTTTTTCCAGGCGCAACTCATGGGCCGTGCGCGCAAGCCCGAGGATCATGCCAAGATTCTCCGGAAACTCGCGGGCATTAAGGAAGCTCCGAAGAAGATCGAAGAAAAGAAGAAACCGGAGAAGCCAAAGAAAAAGGGAGGTAACGGCGGCGGTCCCGAACCCCCCGCGCCAGCGGAAGGGACAAAGACAAAGGGAATCGCAACGGCTGCACCTTCGTCCGGAAGCAAGGACCAGAACCGAAAGACAGCCGCCACGAATGAGCCTGCGAAGGCTGTATCCAAGGGAAGCAAAAAATCAAAAGCGAGAGACGGAAAGAAGTAGTAGGAAGTCGTCGCGCCAAGGGCGCGAAGGTAAACAGCCCGGGGCATCGCCGCGGGTTACAGGGCAAGTAATAATGTCCGCCCTGAAAGGGCGGAGGGACCCAGCCCGCCTACAGGGCGCATAACAAACGCTGACGGAACCCAGGGCGTTGCCCTGTGCTGGAATGCTCGGCGCTTACATCGCCGTAGGCTAGCAAAGCATCGAACGCAACGACACCCTCGATAAATTTGGCGAATATTTTGGCAGTTCTGCAGAACTTAACGTCGTCCCGCCGTTGGTATCGGAATTTTTCCAGGTGAACAATAAGTTTTGCTTCGGGATGTTTTCCACTATCCGAACAATCGTGCCGTAGCAAAAAATTGCGCGCGCGATTAGAATAGCCTTCGGCATGGAAACCCCCAGATTCGTTCACCTGCACCTGCACACGGATTACAGCTTGCTGGATGGAGCCTGCGACCTCGAAGAGGTCGTTGACGAGGCCGCGCGGCGGCAAATGCCTGCCGTAGCCGTCACCGATCACGGAAACCTGTTCGCTGCGGAATCGTTTTATCAGACGGCCAAAACGCGTGGGGTGAAACCCATCATCGGTTGTGAGGTGTACGTCGCCAAGGGAAGCCGCCACGATCGTGGAGAATCTTCCCAGCGCGAAGTTGCAAATGGTTCGTCGAATTCTCCCGTGGAACCGGGACAGCGCGGCGCGAACCATCTTGTACTGCTTTGCGAAAATGCGGAAGGCTATCGAAATTTGGTGAAACTGGTTTCCGCAGGTTATCTGGAAGGTTTCTACTACAAACCAAGAATCGATTACGACCTGCTTGCGAAACATAGCAGCGGATTGATCGCGCTGTCAGCGTGTTTACGCGGAGCCGTGACCGAAAACCTGGTGGAAGAACGTCCAGACCAGGCTCGTGACGCCGCCTACCGCCTGCGCGATATTTTCGGAAAGGGAAATTTCTTTCTCGAAATTCAGGATCAGGGCTTGCCCATCGAGAAACGCGTAAATCCTCAAATCGTGTCGCTTTCTCGCGAAACCGGGATTCCGCTGGTGGCGACGAACGATTGCCACTACTTGAGACATGGGGACGCCCGTGCGCAGGAAGTGTTGCTCTGCATTCAAACAGGCAAGACCATGAGCGACACTCATCGCATGAAATTCGCCACCGATCAGTTTTTCTTTAAGACGGCCGAAGAAATGGCGCAGGTATTCGGAGAAATTCCGGATGCGCTCGAACGCACCGTCGCGATTGCCAGCCGCTGCAACGTCAAGATCGACGCTGTTCAGAATTCGTTTCCCGATTTTCAAGTTCCCGAAGGGCATACGGTCGATACTTACTTTGAGGCCGTCGTTCGCGACGGGTTTGCGTCTCGCGTTCCGATCCTGGAGGCCCGCGCCAAGGAGGGGATGCTTCGGAAGACGCTGGCGGAATACGAAATACGGCTGACGAATGAAATCCGGATGATTAAGCAAATGAAGTATGCGGGCTACTTCTTAATCGTCTGGGATTTCATAAGGCACGCGCGAGCGCAGGGGATTCCCGTCGGCCCGGGGAGAGGTTCAGCGGCGGGGAGTCTAGTCAGCTATGCGCTACAGATCACCGACGTCGATCCGTTGCAGTACGACTTGCTGTTCGAACGCTTCCTGAATCCGGAGCGCGTGTCGATGCCTGACATCGATATCGATTTTTGCATGAGGCGGCGCGGCGACGTGATCGAATACGTCACGCAGAAATACGGTCGCACGAACGTCGCGCAGATCATCACGTTCGGAACGATGGCTGCCAAGGCCGCGATCAAGGACGTGGGGCGAGCCATGGACTTGCCCTACGGGGAAGTGGACCGCATCGCCAAGCTGGTCCCGAACCAACTCAACATCACCCTTGAGGAAGCGCTGAAGCAATCGCCCCAGTTGAAAGCCCAGATCGATAGCGACGCTCGCTATACCGACATGATGGAAGTTGCCAGGCGGCTCGAGGGCCTGGCGCGGCATGCATCCACTCACGCGGCCGGCGTCGTGATTTCTCCGGAACCTCTCACCAACATCGTTCCGCTGTACAAATCGAACCGGGATGAAATCACGACGCAATATGACATGAAAGGCCTCGAGCATATTGGCCTGCTGAAAATGGATTTCCTTGGCCTCACCACGCTCACCGTTCTGGATGACGCGGTGCACATGGTGGAGCAGAACCGCGATGTCCACGTGGACTTGGGAACGTTGCCCCTCGACGACGATGCGACTTACAGGCTTTTCGCTCGCGGTGAAACCACGGCCATCTTCCAGTTTGAATCCCACGGCATGCGGGACATTCTTCGCCGCTATCAGCCTACCCGGCTCGAAGACCTGACTGCCCTCAACGCGCTGTACCGGCCCGGTCCGATTCAGGGCGGCATGATCGACGACTTCATCAACCGGAAACACGGGAAGAAGAAGGTCGCGTACGATCTCCCCGAATTAAAGGAAATCCTCGAGGAAACCTACGGCGTGATTTTGTATCAGGAACAGGTGATGCAGATCGCCAACCGCCTGGCGGGTTTCTCACTCGGTGAAGCCGATATCCTGCGCCGCGCGATGGGCAAGAAGAATCACACCGAAATGGCGAACCAGCGGGAAAAATTCCTTACTGGATGCGCGGCAAGGAAAGTGAACGCCAAAAAGGCCGAGAAGATTTTCGATCTGATGGCGGAATTCGCCGGATACGGTTTCAATAAGTCGCATTCCTGCGCATACGCGTTGCTCGCTTATCAGACGGCGTATCTGAAAACGCATTATCCGGTCGAATTCATGGCCGCTCTCTTGACTTCTGAAACGGGCAACACGGAGAAGGTCGTAAAATATATCAACGAAGCCCGCGGCATGGGAATCACCGTGCTCCCGCCTGACGTGAATTCAAGCGCTCTGGATTTCACGCCCGTGGGAGAGGCCATCCGATTCGGGCTGCGCGCGATCAAGAACGTCGGTGAGAACACGGTGAAGGGAATCCTCGAAGCGCGCACCGAGCTCGGGCGCTTCCACTCGATTTACCAATTCTGCGATCACATCGATCCCCGCCTGCTGAACAAGCGTGTTCTCGAAAGCCTGATCAGGTCTGGCGCAATGGACTCCCTCGGTTCACGACGCTCCCAATTGTTTGCAGTGATCGATCGGGCCATGGAGCGCGCGCAACGTCTTCAGCGCGAGAAGCACTCCGGGCAGCACGGACTATTTGGAGGTTCGGCTGCCACTGCAGAACCGCCCGAAGAGGCATTGCCCGATTTGGAAGAGTGGCCCGAACACGAGATGCTCGCGTCTGAATATTCCACTGTGGGCTTCTATATTTCCGGCCATCCGCTTTCAAAATACGCGGCAAAGCTGGCGGAATTGAAAGCTGTCGATCTCGCGGCTGTTGAAGGACGCAGAAACGGAGAAGAGATCGCTGTCGGGGGCATCGTACTCGCCATGAGAAGCATGCGTTCACGCAAGGGCGAACGCTGGGGGATTCTCACGCTCCAGGATACGACCGGCGTGCTCGAGGTTCTCGCGTTTCCGGAATCGTTCGGGCGTCTCGAAGCCATTTTCAAGAGCAACGCACCTTTAATCCTGAAGGGGCGAGTCAACGTGGAAGAGGCCGGGACTCGTCTAGCCGTGATGGACGCGAAGCGCCTCGAAGACATGGGCCAGCGGCCTCCCAGCGTGATGCGTGTGCGTCTGGATCTCACGGCGTTCGACTCGAAGAAGATCGACGAGTTGAAACAACTGTTTGTCGGAAAGCCCGGCTCATGTTCCGTGTCGTTCGATTTGATTTCTTCCGAAGGTGCAGTCGCAACGCTGAATGCCGACCAGCGCGTGCGAGCGGATCAGGAACTGGTTCGCGAAGTGTGTAAGCTGTGCGGAGAAAACGCAGTGCAACTCGAGGCTCACGGATAGCCCGTAGCGCCGGTTACGCTTGGGTCAATCGCCACATCTCAAGACCCGCCGGCGAGATGTCGGCGCCACCGAATGCCATGAAAAAAGACTCCCGAAAAGCCGAACTCGAAAAACTTCAACGCGAAGTCGAGGACTTGCAGCGTCTGGCGAGGCCCGAGATTCCCTGCGAGGATCTCGACCGCCTCCGCGTTGAAGTCTCTCAATTACGCACGGAGTTTTACCAGCACATGGGCGCCTGGCAGCGCACCCTTCTGGCGCGCCATCCCCAGCGGCCGTACCTGATGGATTACGTCCGCCTGCTCTTTGAGGATTTTCACGAATTGCATGGAGACAGGGCTTACGGCGATGATGCCGCGATGATCGCGGGGATTGCCCGGTATCGTGGCCGTCACGTGGCGATCGTTGGACAGCAGAAGGGCAGGGACACAAAACAAAGGGTCGCCCTCAATTTCGGCCAGGCGAAACCCGAGGGCTACCGCAAGGCGTTGCGCGTGATGCATCTCGCTGCGAAATTTGGACGTCCCGTGTTCACTTTTATCGATACGCCCGGCGCCTATCCAGGAATCGACGCGGAAGAGCGAGGCCAGGCCGAAGCCATTGCGCGCAATCTGCGTGAAATGGCACGCCTGCCGGTGCCAATTGTCGTGACGATCACAGGAGAGGGCGGCTCGGGCGGCGCGCTGGCCATTGCCGTCGGCGATCGTGTGAATATGCTCGAGAACTCCGTCTATTCCGTAATTTCTCCGGAGGGCTGCGCCTCGATTTTATGGCGGGATTCGACAAAGGCCGAGGCCGCGGCCGAAGCGCTTAAAATCACGGCGCGAGACTTGAATGAACTCGGCATTATCGACGAAATTATTCCAGAACCCGAGGGCGGAGCCCACTTGGACCATGAGGCCTCCGCCGTGTCCGTGGGCCGTGCCCTCGACCGCTCGCTGCGCGAGCTATTGTCTCTGACTCCCAGAGAACTGCTTCAACAGCGCTATGAGAAGTTCCGCCGAATGGGATTATTCTTCGAGGCAGCCCGCTCGTAGCCGTCTTGCACGGGTTGTGTAGCGAGTCCACGAATCGACTCTCGGAATTGGCATTCCCTTGTGAGTGCCCCTCTCCCCGAGGGATTCCGATATACCATTGCCGGATTCGTATCACCTTCTCGTATCTCCATTTGTTGGGTCTCGTTATCTCGTTTAGTCTGAATGGACGGAGACGGGGCTCTCATGACAAAACAGACCGAAACGCACGTGCCGGATGCCGCTGGCGCTGGAACCAACCAGGTTTTCCGCCCATACGAGCGCCTCGTCGAGATCAAAATTCTGGGGAAGACATTCGAGGTCCCGGAGAAAAATACGATTCTCCGCTGCTTCCAATACCTAAGTCCGGAAACCATTCCTTACGGTCGGTTTTGCTGGAACCAGGATTGTCAATATTGCCGAGTCGTGGGAAAGCTTTCCGACGAAGACGAAGCCCATGACATGCTCAGTTGCAAATTCCTGGTGAGCGCGGGCATGGAAATCACCGAAATCAGCCCCGAGCTCAAGTATTGTCTGGCTCGAAAGCTGGGGAAGTAGCCTTTAGTAGAACAGGCTGTCCTTCGGCTCGCCTCAGGATAAAAAGCCTGTTCTACTTCTCGTCCGCAACTTTTCGTTAACGTCGGTGTTCAATTCCATATTTGGCTATTTTAAGTTTGCTCAGCACTGCAGTCTGACTTCCTCCCCTGGAAGCCCCAGGCTGCGGAATTTGAGCATCGAAGGGCGCTCCGTCCCCGATTACGGCGCGCCCTTCAACTATATTTCCAGCTGGAATCCCGCGTTAGCCCGCCAGCTCACCAATCATTATTATTTCTACTACGTGCTCTCGTCAGGCAGTTTGCTGCTAAGATGGTGGTAGTTTATGGAAAATGCTTCCAATTGGATTACTTGCGATGGCTGCGGCCTCCCAGCTTCTCCGGGGCATATTGCCGAACGCCTGGGCCGTCTGGAACGGGCGACCAGGTTTCGTCCCGTGCACATCAATGTGCTTTTTCTGGCGCTGACGCCTCTGGCCAATGCGGAAGATGATTTTTACGGGCCACCGCAGTCGAAAGTTTTCTTTGACTCTCTCATGGATTGCGTCGGTATTTCAGCAATTGAGGAAAAGCCGCTGCCCGATACGGACCGTTCTGGCGCGGACGCCGCCAGCCTCACCGAATTTCAACGCAGGGGCTATTATCTTGCCTACCTCTCGGAGTGTCCCATACCCGAGGAGGGCGACAGCGTTTCTGCAATTATCTCCCGCCTTGGTCCCACGCCGATTCGTCGAATTCAGTTGAATTATCGGCCCAAGAAAATCGCACTGATGGGGAAGAACATGACGCCCCTAATTGAGATTCTGGAAAAGGCCGCGTTGGGTTCGACCCTATTATTGGATCGCGGCGAGCCTTTATCGGTCCCCGAGCCAGGGGATTCCGCGGCCCTGGCGAGGTTTCGTGCGGTCTTATCTAGCGCCACAACAACTGAAACTCTTGTTTCGGAATATGATAGTATTCAGGTTAAGCACGCATAGCGAAGACTGGGAGCAGGGAGAAGTCCGTGAAAATTAAAGCGAAGTTTGCCATCGGAGCGGGGATTATCATCGTCACGATTTCCTGCCTTGCGTATGTTGGAGCGCAGCAAAGCAAGACGTATTACCACACGATTTCCGAGATTCCCACCCTGAATGGCGCTGCTCTGCATCAGCGACTGCGCGTCGGCGGCGACGTCGAGGCCGGGTCGATCAAGCACTATTCCGGACGCGTCGATTTCGTTCTCGTCGAGCAGGGGAAAGGCCTGCCCGTCAGCTACGTTGGGACCGATCCGCTGCCCGACACTTTTAAGGACGGCGCTCAGTGCCTGGTCGAGGGCAAAGTCCAGCCCGATGGTCGTTTTGTTGCTGAGACCCTTCAGGCCAAGTGCGCGTCTAAGTATGAGGCTGCCCCGGCAGGTTCGCAGCCGACAGGTGGTACCGACAATTCGTATGCCGACCACAAAAGCTAGACGGTTCGGCGATTAAAGCGAAGAAGTAAGAAGAATTGGTTGGGGGGCTGCTGGCAATAATTTACAGGGCAGCAGGGAAGTTGTTCCGTAGGAAGTCACTAAACAAAGCGGAATCGAGGACCTGATTTGGATTTATTCGGTTCTTATGCGTTGCTTTTGGCGTTTGCCTTCGCTGTGTATGCGATTATCGGGGGCATTGCCGCTATCATCACCCGCCGACCGCTTCTGATCAAATCCGCGCGTAACGCTGGATTCGCGGTATGCGCCCTGATCTGGATGGGTACCGCCAGCCTGATTTATCTTTTTTTTACGGATAACTTTTCGGTTGTGTACGTTGCCGCCCACAGTAACCGTACCCTCGCGCCCTATTACAAGTTCTCCGCGCTGTGGTCAGGCCAGGAAGGTTCCTTGCTGTGGTGGAGTTTCCTGCTTTCCATTTATGTCTTTTCCGCCCTTTTTGCGTACCGGGGGAAGCACCCGGAGTTAATGCCGTATGTGGGAGTGGTTCTCGCGGGCGTGCAGCTTTTCTTCCTGATCCTGAACAATTTTATCGCCAGCCCGTTTCAGGTCTTTGCAGCCAATAGCGGCGGAATCATGCATCTGGTTTCGCGCACCGATGGTAGCGGTCTCAATCCGCTGCTCCAGTATCCCGAGATGGCGATTCATCCGCCAACTTTGTATTCCGGCTACACAGGATTCACGATTCCTTTTGCGTTCGCTCTCGGCGCATTGCTCGGGCGGTATCCGGGGGAAAAGTGGATTCACCTTACACGCCGCTGGACCATGATCGCGTGGGCCTTTCAGTCGGCTGGGATATTGCTCGGCGCACATTGGGCGTATGCCGTGCTGGGCTGGGGCGGTTATTGGGGATGGGACCCGGTTGAAAACGCTTCCCTGATGCCTTGGCTGACCGGGACGGCGTTTCTGCACTCCGTAATCATGCAGGACAATTCGGTACATGCTTTTGCTGAGTCCAACATCGGTCACTGGTTCTGGAGCTTCCTGCTCGTGATCCTTCTTGTGTGCTTGGCGGCCTACTTTAAGAATCGAGATTATCTGCGCAGTGACAATCATCTCGATTCCATGATTTCGCGCGAGTCGAGTTTCCTATTCAACAATCTGATTCTCCTAGTGGCCTGCGTCGCGGTTTTGGCTGGGACGCTGTTTCCAGTACTGTCCGAGGCAGTGCGCGGGTCGAAGATCAGCGTGGGTCCCCCGTTTTTCAACCTTGTGAATATACCGATTGCAATGTTCCTGTTATTCCTTACCGGGGTCGGTCCGCTTCTGGCCTGGCGCAAGACTTCAGTGGAGAGCCTGCGCAAGAATTTCGGAGTTCCGCTGGCCGGTGGATTTATCGTGGCGACCATTGCAGTTGCGCTCGGCCTGCGCGGTTTTTATGTCGTGCTGTGCCTCCTGCTTGGGGTATTCGTAACCCTTACGATTCTTGCGGAGTTCTATCGTGGCGCCCGGGTGATTTCGGCGCGAACTGGATCGAATATTTTTTCGTCGGCATCTCAGCTCACGATGCGGAATACGCGACGCTATGGTGGATACGTGGTCCACTTCGGCATGGTTCTCGTGTTTATCGGAATTTCCGGTCAGGCATTCAACAAGGATAAGCAGATGGATATGCCGGCCGGTTCGGTGATGACTCTCGGGCCGTATCGCCTGCTCCTTCAGAATTACGACTCCACGCAGGAGCCGAATTACTCTGCCGAGCGCGCCACCATTGACGTGGACAAGGGCGGGAAATCGGTGATGATGCTGTATCCCACCCGGCGCTATTACCCCTCGAATCAGGAATCGGGGACGATGGTGGCAATCTCCTCGACCCTCAAGGAAGATCTGTACGTGGTCTATGCGGGGATGAATCCGGACACGAAGGTGCCCGTCATTCATGCATACTTAAACCCGTTGGTGAAGTGGATTTGGCTCGGCGGCGTCGTGGTGGTTCTGGGAACGATTCTGGCCCTGATTCCGAATCGTCAAGCGTCGATGGTTTTGTCACGGGCGGAGGAGCGCGCTCCAATTCCAGGATCAACGCAGCCTGCCCACGTGACGTTCTCCGCAAGGGCCCAACTTCCCGGGGATCATGACTAGAACGCAATGAGCAAGCGCCGCAAACTCGCCTTCATTTTCTCGGGCTTCGTGGGAATTGCCTCCGTATTGATCCCTCTCCACGTGTCCGCGCAGAAATCCGATCGCGCAAAAGTCCTGGGCGAAAAGCTGATGTGCATGTGCGGCTGCGGCCAGATTCTTACGCAATGCAATCACATCAATTGTCCCTCGTCCGGACCTATGCTGAAGGAACTGGACGCGCATGTCGCAAAGAACGAGTCGGATGATCTGATCATTCAGGACTTCGTTCAGGAGTATGGCGAGAAAGTTCTAAGCGCTCCGCCGACCACGGGATTCAACAGCATCGCGTGGTATATTCCGGGCGTGGCGTTTGTCCTGGGACTTGGAATTGTCATTGTTTTGATCCGGATGTGGCGCGAGCGCGATATCGTAAGGGTCGCAACAGCAAACAGCGCGCCGGTGAGCGACGCTACGGCGGCCTCCGAACTGCATCGGATCCAGCTGGACCGCGCCCGCAAGCAAGCCGACCGTGAAACTGAGGATTAATTAAAGGGATTGAAGGGAACTGAACGGAACTCATGATGATTGCTTCCTTCGCCGAGATTGTTTTGCCAGATGCCGTCATGGTCTCGGCGTGCCTGGTGCTCACTCTGGCCGCAGTCACATTCGTGTTCTGGATTCAGCCGGACCCTGGGGACTCGGCGCCGCACCGTTCGCTGCTGGATCAGTTGATGGAGCGACGAGATACGATTTATGACAATTTGCGCGATTTGAAGTTTGAGAACCGGGCAGGGAAGTACGCGGAGCAGGATTACGAGCAGATGAGAGATTCTCTGGAAAACGAGGCAGCTCAGGTGCTTCTGGAAATCGAAGCCGTAACAGGAAATCAGGCGCCGATTCCGCGCCGCGATCCGGCCGCCGTGTCCCCTCGTTCGTAAGTATTTTTTCCATTTACTCGGTTGTGGCACTCGAGGAATTTTTTCCCTCTTGCTCGCATAAAGGAAATGGCTTTGAGTTTGTGGGGGCTCTGCGAGTCAGCAAAACGGAACGCTTGAATCTTTCGTGAGGAATCATCTTATTCATGAAGACTTTGTCTAATCGAATTGGTTCGCAGCGGGCTTTGCTTGCCCTATTCTTGCTTTTTACCGTCACCACGGCCCACGCCGGAACGGTGAGCGGCATCGTTCACAACGGGACTAGTGGCAACAAGCCAGCGAGTGACGTTGACGTTCTGCTGATTCAGCTTCAGGGCGGCATGCAGGTGGCGGCGAGCACAAAGACCGATGCGCAGGGCAGCTACCATTTCGATAATCCCGCGATCGGGACAGGGCCGATGTTGATCCGAGCCGTGTATAAGGGAGTCTTTTTTCACCAGTCGCTCGTCCCCGGCACGTCGAGCGTCGATGTCACGGTCTACGAGCCCACCACGAGTTCCAAAGGAATTGAGTTTCCTTTGCGGCTTCTTGTGTTCCAGCCTAATGCCGATAAGCTGATGGTGGGCGAAGAGTTCTCCATCCAGAACAATACGAGCCCTCCCTCAGCCTATTACAAGCAGGACGGAAATTTCGAGTTCACGATACCGCAGGGCGCGGAGCTGGATCAGGTATCCACGACGGGTCCCTCCGGAATGCCCGTAAAGCAGGGCACGATCGATAAAGGGAAGGGGCGTTACGCGATCGCGTATGCGTTTCAACCGGGGCAGAACGCAGTGCGGATTTCGTATATTGTTCCCTATTCAAGGGAAAGTGCCTCGATCAAGGAGACGTCGCCCTATGACGCGCAGCGAGTCATGCTTGTCGCGCCTCCACCCATGCAGGTTTCCAGTCCAGGGTTTACTTCCCAGGGCACCGAACAGGGCTACAACGTTTTCGCGAAGGATTCCATCAAGGCGGGAACCGGATTTGAAGTCGCTGTCTCGGGAACGGCGCCTCCTCCGTCGGACAATTCGGCTTCCTCTTCCCCGGATGAAGTGAACGGTCGTGATTCCGGTACCCCGGAATCGACGGTCTTGGCTTCGCCCGCGCGCCTGGGTGACGAGAAATGGATTCTCCTCGGCGGCCTCGCCGCGATCTTCGCGGTTGGCGTGGGCCTGTTGCTGAAGAGACAGCCGCGTATCGAGGTCGTCGCTCCTGCGCCGCCGCCGACGCCTAAGGGACGCAAGGCGAAACGAGTGGCTCAAGAAAAGCTTTCGACGCCATCAGCGCCGGTGATTGCGCAGCCCGTCGAAAAGGTTACCCAGGAAGTAAACTCGAATCTGGATTCGCTCAAGGATACGCTGTTGCGAATTGAATTAAAACGCCAGGCCGGCACTATATCCGATGAGGATTACGCTTTGGAGCGGGGTCGCGCGGAGCAACTTCTGCGCGATCTGGTCCAGGGCTGAGCGGTCGCGCGTGTCCACGGGGCTTGCATCCTCTTCGATCGGTGTCCCGAGCAGCGGCCCGGGAAGCGGACTGAGAATCCAATTTACGGGTATCGATAAGCGCTACGGGATGCGCATGGCCCTGCGCGGGGTGTCGCTTGAGATTTCGGCCGGCGAATGCGTGGCGCTTGTGGGCCACAACGGCTCCGGCAAGACGACACTGCTGAAAATCGCCGCCCAACTTTCGCGGCCTTCGCGCGGCAAAATTCTGTTTCAAGAACGCGGTGCCGAACTCTCACCCGAAGAAGTGAAGAGCAGGATCGGCATGGTGGCACATCACACTCTGGTCTATGACGAGCTGACAGCCGAGGAAAATCTGATCTTTTTCGCGAAGCTCTTTTCTCTACCCGATCCAGAAGGGCTCGCGCGCCGGGCGTTGGAGCCGGTGGGCCTCGCGCGTCGCGCCGGAGACCTGGTGCGAACGTTTTCGCGCGGCATGCGCCAGCGCCTGGGCATTGCGCGCGCTCTGCTTGCTTCTCCAGGATTGCTGCTTCTCGATGAGCCTGCCGCCGGTCTCGATCCGGAAGGGCAACAGTGGCTCGGAGATACGCTGGGGAGTTTGCACGCCAAGGGATGCACAATCGTCATGAGCACGCATGGCCGCAACGAAACACAGTCCTCGGTCACACGCGCGATTCGGCTGGAAGGCGGAAAGATCACGCACGATTCCGGGCCCGGTGGGGACCCGAACGCCGTTCTGGTCATGGCCGCGGTTCGAGGGATGCAAGACGAAGACGAAAGTTCGACATGAAGTTGGTTGAACAGGTGGGTGAAAGACGATGACCGGCTTGGGCCATGCCACGGGCGTTATTCTTGCGAAGGAACTTCGCACTGAGTTCCGCTCGCGCGAACTGCTGGGGACGACGATTGTCTTCGTATTGATTGTCATCGTCCTGTTCAGCTTCACCTTCGATCCGACATCTTCGGAATCGCGCCGGTTCGGTCCCGGACTCCTCTGGCTGGCGTTTCTATTCGCGGGTTCCCTGATGTTGCAACCATCTTTCCTGCGCGAGCACGCAAACGACACTCTGTCCGCGCTTCGACTCGCGCCGATCGACCCATTCAGCATCCTGGCGGGGAAGATGGCGGCTAACTTTCTCTTTCTTTTGCTGGTCGAATTGATTCTTCTGCCGGTCTTTGCCGTGATGTATAACACCGCGATTCTCCCGGTCATTGGCCCGCTCGTACTCGTCCTTGCGCTGGGCACGCTTGGCATCACGACTGCCGGCACGGT
>JBEKCU010000058.1:0-17441 GCA_050014735.1 Candidatus Acidiferrales bacterium
TTCCCCTAATCGCCTATCCTAAAGCCTGGACGCCTGGAACAAGCGGCCCGGTCTCTGCCCCAGCGGTCTACGCAAAAATCGAAAGGGACGAGGACTTCGATACCTATCGCGGGAAGCTCAGGGGCAAATTTGTTTTGACAGCGCCGATGCGCGCGGTCGAAGCGCACTTCGATGCACTGGGGCATCGTTTCACCGATCAGGAATTGGCGGACATCGCGCAACCGCGTCCGCCGCAGCCTCCGCCGGACCAGGCCACGCGCGACCGGTTGCGGGCGCAGCAGGCATTCAACACGAAACTCGTAAAATTCCTTACGGATGAAGGCGCGACGGCATGGCTGGAGCCGGCGTCTCACGATGGCGGGACAATTACGGTGCAGAGCGGCGGACCATGGGATCCGAAGGAACCGATGGTGCTTCCCCGCGTCGCAGTGGCCATCGAGCATTACGGTCGCATTCTGCGCACGCTCGAAAAAAATATTCCGGTGACGCTGCAAATCAACATCGCCAGCAAGTTTTACGATGATAATTTCGATTCCTTCAACATCGTGGCGGAAATTCCGGGCACGGACAAAGCCGACGAGGTCGTCATGCTCGGCGCGCATTTCGATTCGTGGGATAGCGGAACCGGCGCCACGGACAACGCCGCGGGGTCCGCCGTCATGATGGAAGCGATGCGCATTTTGAAGGCGTCCAATTTGAAGATGCGCCGTACGGTGCGTCTCGCGCTGTGGACGGGCGAGGAAGAGGGTCTGTTCGGATCGCGCGCCTATGTGAGCGAGCATTTTGGAGACCGGAAAACGATGCAGCTTCTCCCCGGCCACGCGAAACTTTCGGCCTATTACAACGTGGACAACGGCACGGGAAAAATTCGCGGAGTCTACCTGCAAGGGAACGAGGACGTTCGGCCGATTTTCGAGAAGTGGATGGAGCCGTTCAAGTCGATTGGCATGACGACGCTTTCCATTCGCAGCACTGGCGGCACCGACCACGTTTCATTCGATGAGGTAGGCCTGCCCGGATTCCAGTTCATTCAGGACCCCATCGAATACGAAACGCGCACGCACCACACGAATATGGACGTCTACGAACGAATCCAGGAAGACGACATGAAGCAGATGGCCGTGATCGTCGCGACGTTTGCATACATGACGGCTAACGCGGAGCAGGAACTGCCGCGCAAACCGCTGCCGAAGCATTAGGATTTGGCAGCTTTACGTGGCACAGGCGAATGCCGGTTCCACGGCCGCTGCTTCCGTCCTGGGCATTGACTCCAAACGGTCTCTGGCCTCTCTGTGCAACTCTGTGTCCTCCGTGTTAAGGATTTGAAGTCTGTACCAGGGAGGACACAGAGAGCACAGAGTTGCACAGAGAAGAATACACAGAAAAATATTCCTCCACATGGAGCGCGTGGAAGAGTTCAGGTTATTTGTTTCAACAAGAAATACAAATTGTGGAAATAAAGAACCCCACACAGGCTCTTCAGCCCGTGTAATGTTTGGCTTGCTGCCTGTGTTTCGGTTTGTAAATTCAAAGGAAGACAGGCTGAAGCCTGTCCTACTAAAGGCAAAACGTTACTTGGCGTTCTTGCTCAGTCTGCGGTAATACTCCGCGACAGAGCCTTCGTAGCCTTGGGGCACGCTGTTCGTATCGCCGCTGCGGATCTGGCCGGATTCCTTGTCGTCGAGCTGGCGCCGCAATTGAAGTTCAAGCTTATCCACGTCGGCTAGCGCTTGCGCGTGCAACTGCTCGACCAAGGCAGGATTGCCCGGGAAGCGGCTCGGGTCGAGATGGTCCATTTCCTTGATTAATTCCTGGACCTGCTTCTCCATTTCCGGGTCTTCTTTCACCGTCTGGCGAAGCTGATTCAGATCGCGCATGCTGTCATCGTAGGCGCGCTGGGGCGGAATGGGAGAATTATCGGGCCGAACTGGAGGCCCTCCGAGCGGGGTGTTGTTGCCCGTATCGAAATCGTTGTAGATGGTCCCGACGCCTCCTCCGCCGGGATTGTCGCGGAAGCCTCCCCCATATGCGCCGCCAATCCTTGCGCCGGGTCCTCCGACTGGACCGCTGCCGATCTGCCCGCCTTGGCCCTGCTGGCCGCCCTGTTGCCCGGCTTGGCCTTGTCCCTGTCCCTGACCTTGTCCTTTGCCTTGACCCTGGCCTTGCTGGCGTCCCTGGCCATCGCGGGAAAGAGAACCCATCTGATTGCGCAATTGCTCGACGCGGTTCAGCGCCGTTTCGAGTCCCTGCTGCGAATCATTTCCCTGCTGAGGAGCGGCACCCATGGCTTGCTGGGCGTCATGCACCTCTTTTTCGAGACGTTGCATGCCGGCTGTAACTTCCGACTCCATTCCGCCGGCATTCGGATCGATGCCCCGGCGGAGCCAATCGGAACCTCGCTGGATGCGCGCACGCAGATCGGACTGCTGCATATTTCCAAGCGCCTCTCGCAATTTCGTGGAGGCGGCGGTTTGCTTATCGTCCGCAAGACCTCGCGCCGTATCCTGCAGCTGCTTTTCGAGCTTGCTCAAGTCTTCCGCGAGATTCTGCCGGTCATCGGCAATCTTCCTGCGATCCTGAGCGGGAGGCAGCGCTCCAATGTCCCCTCCGAACATTTTACGGATGCGATCGGATTGTTCGCCTTGCTCCTTCGCAAGGCGGCTGGCTTCATCGGCCAGGGAATCCACTTTGGAGGACGATTGCTGCTGGCGCATGCCACCCAGCAAATCCGTGGCTTCCTTCAGGCGATCGGCGGCGCGGCGAGCTTCTGCTTCGCTCTGCGGCTGTGAGTTTGCGCGGCGCATGTCGTCAGTGGCTTGGCGGAGCCGGTCGAGAGACTGCTGGACGCGAGGATCGCTCGATCCCGATTTCCCGCCCGCGCCGGATTGCCCTGAACCTGACTGCCCCGATGAACTGGAGGAAGAACTACTCTGCGAGCCTGACTGCGAGCCGTTCTGGCTGTTGTTCTTCGCCATCTGCTCCATCTGGCGCTGCAACTCCTCGGCCTGACGGCGCAGCATTTCCTGCTGCCAGCGTTGTTCGGAACTTTGCGTGGCGCTCTTTTGCTGCTGGGCCAGTTCTTCCTGGCGGCGCGCCAGCTGGTCCAGCTTCTGTAAGGCCTCGTCAATTTCTTTTTCCTGCTGGCTTGCCGAGCCGGCCGTCTGCGCGGTTTCGTATTGATTTTTCTCCGTGTCGAGTTCCAGATCGAACAGACTAGCGAGGTCGCGTCCCGCTCCGCCGAACCCACCGCCGCCTCCTCCGCCACTGCCGAACGCCACCTGGATCTGGCGGAAGGTAGCCTCGGCGCGCAGCAAATTCTGGAGGGCTTTTTGTTCGTCGGGAAGCGCATCCTGCCATTTCTGCTTCTGCAATTTTTCAGACGCCGGACCCATGGAGTCCGCGGCCGCGTTCATGTCCTTGACGAAACTGTTGAATTCCTCGTTTTCCTGCGAGAGCTCACGGCTCTGCATGCGTCCAGCCAAGGATTTTGCCTGGTCGCGCAACTTGGACTGAACACCGGAGAGGAACTTTGCGGCATCGGAGGCCGCTTGTTCGGTCGCCTTCCTGTCGCCTTGGTGTTTCCAGGTCTCGGCAATAATTTCTTTTTCGCGTTGCGAAATGTCGTTCTGATCCTGCGGGCCGCCGCCTCCACCGCCCCCTCCGCCTCCCGCCTGTGCCTGCGAATATTCCCTCTCGAAGGGATCGGCCTGAATGAATGAAATATCGGTGCGCGTTTCAGCGCGCGCGTCCTTTGCGATGGCATAGAGACTGACGACGTCGCCTGGCACAAGCTTGAAATTCTCAAGGGAAAGCAGCGTCGAACCGTCGGCCTGCTTGACGCCCTTCTGCTTGAGCAAATCGACAGTTTGTTCGGGGCCGCCGTTCACCGAATAATGCAGCGTCATTTCCGAGAGGCCGAATTGATCGTCAGCTTTAACCGCGACCGTGACTTCTTCGATCGGACTTGCACGATAATCGTGCCCAGGCTTTGCGATGAGCACGTTCGGGGGCTCGGCCTTTTGCGCCTCGATGAAGAAATCGTTCGAGAGGCGCACGGGCTGGCCTTGATCGAGCGCAGCAACGTGATACACGCCATCCTTTTCCAGGTGAATCGTGCCTTTGTAGATGTTTCCTTCGCCGCCGGAAAGCTGAATCCTCTTTTCATCGTCGAGCACCAGGACTCCATCGCGCAACGGCTTGTCCGTCTCAACTTCGAGGTCGGCGTCGGTGCCTTCTACCGCGCGGAGATCGCCGCCGCGTTCCTCGACAACATTTTGCACGTGTGTCCACGAGGGATAGCGGTAGGTGACGCGGATGTTTTTCACACCAGGGAGATCGAGCACGCGGATCGTGAAATGCTTCGAGCTGAGAGGGCCGGCCTCGACATAGTATTCGACGTTTTCGGGCAGGCCCGCGAAAATAAATTGAAAGCCCGAACCGCCGGCCTGCGGACGCATGGGAACTTGATCCCATTTGGAAGCGCTCTGATACCTCGCGTACAGGCGCACGCTGTCGGATTGCAGGCCGATGAGTTGCGCCGTTACCATTTGATCGGAATTGCGGCGCACGGAAACATCGCCAGGGGTAACCTGAAGATCGTAAAACGGAGCGGTTCCATCCCGGGGTGTGGCCGCCCAAAGCAACGCCGCGCCATGGCCCAGATATCCAGGTCCGGCAAGAATCATCCAGACCAACACGCAAAGTGAAGCCGCGCCAACACCGAGAAACGTAGCCAGCTTGCCATCGGGAACCAGGCGAGCGGGCTCCGCCGTCCGCGCAACATTGAGAGTATCGAGCGCAAGCAAATCGAGGAAAGGCTCCCGTGCGTGGCCTTCCCGTTCGGCAAAGGTCACGAGGCGCTGCTGGAATTCGGGAAACATGTCTTCGGCCTGGCGGGCGGCCCGGCGCCGGCTGAGTGCGCGCAGAGGTAGGGCGATTCCGAATGTCACCGCCAAAACGAGTGCGAATAACAGGGCGACCCGCGCGCTGGTAATGCTCCACCGGGAGAACGCGAACGCATTTGTGATCAGGACGAGGACGACGGTGGTGGCAAGCGCGACCGAGGTAAGGATGGCAGCGCCTCGAAACATGGCGCCCAGCCGCAGGCGTTTCTCCAATTGCTGAATATAGGAGTTGAGCTGATCCCGAATGCTCATGATTCCTCCTGCTGCTGTGCCCCCAGGTATCGATCCGCAAGCAGGGACTCCGCCACGGCTGCGGCTAATGCCAGAAGCATAATATACCACCATAAACTGTACGGCTGGGACTGTTCTTGGCCAGGTTGCCCCGCCGCCTGATGTGTCCCTGTACCTGAATTTCCCCGCCACAGCGATAAAGTTTCTTCCGGCAGAACTTCGAGGTTGGACTCCCGGCGGTCGGGATTCACTCCAATCACGTCCTGGCGTCCGTTGGCCAGCTTGAGCTGGTAGAAACCGGCGCGACTCAGCTGATACGTTTGCGCGGACGATGCCTCTTTCAACGAAAGCGGCCGGTTGCCATCCGGATCGATCACTTCGACGCCCACGGATTGTTCCTTGGAGCTGCGGAGCTCCAGGAAGGAATCCACAGTGCGGGCGCCGCTGCGACGTTCGGTACCCGATAAGTAGAGAGCGGTTTGCTCCACAAACGGAATGAACACCGGGTGGAGCGGAAAATCGTTCGTGATGTTATCGAGGCCCGAAGTAAACAGCAGCACGGTGCCTTCGCCAATTTTCTTTTCCAAAAGCAATGGCATCTGGTCCGTGAGCCGAGCGATCACGCGGGCATCGCCGGGATCCACGCGCACCGCAAAATAAAATTTCACACCGGACCACTTGTCTGCCTTCTCGATCGATGGGTAGGAGGGATCGATCTCGCCCACGTTCAGGAAGCGGTCGTTCGTGCGCGAGTAATAGCGGGAATCCAGAACATTGCCGCCGAATACGGGAACGCGAGTGGTATGCGCAGCCGAGGCCCCCTCCAGGATCCAAACGCTGCCGCCACCCTGTACGTACCTGAGCAACTCGCTTTCGAACGATGCGGGAACCGAAATCAGGTCGGAAAGGACCACGAACGCATACTTCGAAAGCGGCGACTCCTCCGCCTGGCCCGCGCTTACAACATCCAGCGTGAAGGCTGCTTCAGCCGCCGAGGCCAAAGCCGAACGAAAATACAGCGGTGAGCGTGAATCGGCAGCATCGGAAACGAAAAGAGCGCGCCGTGGGTCGGAACGCTCGACGGCGAACAGGCTCACATCGTCCGCTGGAAATGAATCTGCTGAGTCGATTCGCACTTCGCAGCGAGTGAAGCCGTAGGGCACGTCAAGAGATTCGAACTCCACGCTTCCGCGTCCGTTCGCCGGAACATCGACTGTCTTTGTTGCCGCCGTTTTGCCGTTCACAACCAGAGAAACCGTGCGCGTGGCTGCGGGAGTGTCGAATCCGGCGACAACAACCTGCACGCGCGTCTTCTTCGGGTCCCAAACCTGGCCGGGCGCGTTCACACTTTCCACCGTCCAGTTTGGCACCGAATCCTTGACCACTGGATGGAGTATGAGCGATACGCTGGCAGGCAATGCGAGTTCCGAGAAACTCGCGGGCATCGCGGATTTCTGCAGGTCGCTAAAGAAATGGAGTTCGATCGGCGTGTGCACCGTCTCCGAAAGGGCACGCACCGTGCGCGCCAGTTGGCCGTAATCGGCGCGGGAATCCCCCGGCTGCAAATTTTGAATGGCGGCGCGAAGCGCGGAGGCGTCCTGCGACGGCTGGCTAAGAACTTGAATTTGCGAACCGAGTCCCATCACCTGCGCGCGATCCGCCGGTCTGCGGGAATCGAGCACCGATAGCGCCTGCTGGCGCGCATCGGCGAGCCGCGTGCCGGCGCGCATGCTAAAAGAATTGTCGATCACCAGCAGCAGCATTTTTTCGCTATTGATGTTCGCCGCCGTCCGGTTGATGAATGGATTGGCGAAGGCGAGAATAAGCAGAAGCAGCAAGAGCGCACGCAGCGAAAACAGGAGCAGATAACGCAAGCGGCGGTGCTTGATCGAGCTTTGCGTGCGCCGCTCGAAGAACATGAGCGAGCTGAACGGTCGCGGAGTGGTGGTGTGTCGCCGAAGCAGGTGAACGTAAACCGGCACAGCCAGTGCCGCGAGTCCCGCAAGAAACCATGGCGCGAACAGGCCCACTCAGTCCCTCCCCTGACGAATCGAAAGATATTCCCTCAGCGAGTCGTCCAGCGGACGGTCGGTGACAAGCAGGTGATAATCCATGCCGGAGCCGCGTGTTTTGTCGCGCAGCGCTTCGATGTGCGCATCCACTTTTTTCTGGTATTCGTCGCGGGCATATTCCGGAGTCACTTCCATGTGCTCCTGCGTTTCAAGATCGACAAGCGTGGCCGGTTCGCCGAATTCCGGACGAATTTCCTTGGGATCGAGAACGTGGAACAGAACGACTTCGTTGCCGTGGAAGCGCAAGGGCTCGACGGTGCGGACTATATGCTCCGCCGATTCGTAAAAATCGGAAATGAAGATGACAATTCCGCGCCGCCGCAGAAACTGCTGGAAATGGTGAAGCGGCTTGGCGAAGTCTGTGCGGGCGTGAGGTTCAGCGTGTTCGAGGCCGCTCAATAATCGGACGAGTTGCCCCTGGCGCGTGGATGGACGGATGTACTGGCGAATCTCGTCATCGAAAACGATCAGGCCCGCGGCGTCGCGCTGATTTTGAATGGCCAGATAGAACAGCGACGCGGCAGCGAATCGCGCGTAATCCATCTTGCTTACGGAGTGGGATGAAAACTTCATCGAGTTGCTGGCATCGAGCAGCACGGTGAGCTGGCTGTTGGTTTCGCCGCGATAGCGCTTCAAGTAGGCGCGTTCGGTGCGCGCAAAAACGTTCCAATCCACGTGGCGCAGGTCGTCGCCCGGCGAGTACGCGCGGTATTCAGCGAATTCCTGGCTGAATCCGAAGTCCGGCGACCGGTGAAGCCCGGCAACAAAGCCATCGACGACAGTCTTCGCTACCAAATCCAAACCGGAAATTCCGGCGAGCACGGACGGATCGAGGAAACGTTGCAGCATCGGGTGTCCTGTTGTTCTGACTTACGTACTTCCAGGCGCTGCGATGACAAATAACAAGCGGCCGGAAGTTATCTCACAAATAGACTTTGTGGGTCGCGGCTTTAGCCGCGACCCACAAAGTCTACTTAACCGATTGCGAAAGCCGAATTGGCAGATGCCGATAACCGATGGCTTCTAGGCCTTATCCGTCCCCTGCTTCACCGGCGGCGGCATGTGCTCGATCAGCCGCCGCAAAATCTCGTCCGAGTCGATACGATCCGACTCGGCGTGGAAGTTCAATAAGATGCGGTGGCGCAGCACTGGGGTCGCCAGCGCTTTAATGTCTTCGTATGCCACATGATAGCGGTGATGCGTAAGGGCGCGCGCCTTTGATGCCAGCACAATAAATTGGGCGGCCCGCACGCTGGCGCCGTAATTGACGTACTTCTTTACGAAGTCGGGCGCGGAGCCGCTGTTATGGCGCGTGGCGCGCACCAGTTCAACCACGTATTGCGCCAGGGAGTCAGCGATCGGCACCATGCGCACGAGTTGCTGGAAATCGAGAATCTCTTCCGCGGAGGTGACGGTTTCGACCTGCGCGACGCGCGTCGCGGTCGTCAAATCGACGACTTTCACTTCGTCGGCGGCGCTCAAATAATCGAGCACCGTGTTAAACAGGAAGCGGTCGAGCTGGGCTTCGGGCAGGGCATAGGTGCCTTCGAGCTCGATCGGATTCTGCGTGGCCAGCACGAAAAACGGCGCGGGCAATTTGTAATGATTGCCGCGAACCGTGCAGGAAAGTTCCTGCATGGCCTCGAGCAGCGCCGATTGCGTCTTCGGAGGCGTGCGGTTGATTTCATCCGCCAGCACGATGTTGCCGAAGATCGGTCCGGGCACGAATGTCCAGCGTCGGTGCCCCGTGGTGGGGTCTTCTTCGATGATGTCAGTACCGGTGATGTCGGAGGGCATCAGGTCAGGCGTGAACTGGATGCGCTTGAACGCAAGTCCCAACGTCTGCGCAATCGTGCGCACCATGAGCGTTTTCGCCGTGCCCGGCAATCCGGTGATCAAGCAATGGCCGCCGACAAACAGCGAAATCAGAATCTGATCGAGGACTTCTTCCTGCCCGACGATGACGCGGCGCACCTGGGCGAGAATGTTGTCGCGCGCCGACTGGAAACGTTCAATGCGCTTCTTGAGTTCCGCCGAGTCCGGATCGAGTTGAGCGATGGAGGCCATTGTTTATTTTTCCTCGTTTTTAGGTCCTTCGTCTTTGTTTCCGTCTTCTTTCTTCCCAGTTGCAGAATCATTTAGTTGCAGTAAGAGTTTCTGTGCGGGTCGATAGCCGGGTGCCACTTCAAGTGAGGCAAGAAGATGATCCTCGGCCTGATCTTTCTGACCTGCGGCGAGATAGGCGCGAGCCACGTTGAATTGCGCGGCCGCTTTGTCGATCGGGTTCATGGCGATCACGGCATTGTACTCACGAATTGCGCCAGGAAAATTATTTTGCGCAAACCACAAATCGCCGAGCCTATGATGAAGCTCCTCATCGGTCGGAAACACATAGTTGAGGCGCTCCAGCGTGGCAGCCGCTTCGACCGGATTGCCGAGTTCCTCTTCGAGCGAGGCCAGCTGTTTGAGCGCGGGAGGATTGTGTCCCCCAATTTTTTCGTATGCCGTGAGGATGGCCACGGCGGCGGGTTTGTCGCCCTTCGCGATGTCCGCCTGGGCCATGAATTCATAGGCATTCGCCGGATAGATGTAGTCCGGATACATGCGGCGCACGTCCTCGCCTTCCTTCAGGACTTCATCGTAATTCTTGCTCTTGGCTTGCTGGACCAGGTCCTTCATCTCTTTTCGCCAGGCGTCGAAATTCTTGACGGTCTCGCCCACATCTTTATTCAGCCATTCCATAAATTGCTTGTCGAATTCTTCCGGCGACAGGCCCAGATCCTCACGGATCACGTCTGGCGTGGTCTTTAATTGCCCGAACGAGTGCGCCATGTCCAGCAATTTATCCGCGCCCCAGCGCGTTTTGATGTAGTCGCAGATGCGGCCCGCCTGAAAGTAAGACACGATCACTTGATTGGGATACTCGGGGCGCACAAATCCGCGATCGAGATCGGCGATCGGAAGCAGCCTGTTGTCTTTAATGGCGGCGACAATGTCCGGCGTCATGCGGTCGCCCCACTCGGGTGAGACTTCCGTCTCCTCGTGCACAGCCAGCCCTTCGGTGAACCACCGTGGCACGCGTTCCTTCGTGGCGGTGATGATGTATACGTGGCTCATCTCATGCCACAGCGTGCTGGCCCAGTGAAATTCGCCGGGAGGGCGGCCCGACGGGCTGTCCATCGCAATCACTTCGTTGAATGTCACGCCCAGCGCGCCCAGCCCCGGCATGCCCATCGTGCGCACCGCGAAATCTTCATGATCCGGATAGACTTCCACCTGTACCGGTCCGGGCAGCTTCATCTTGTACTTCGCGTCGTACGTGGCCATGATCTTCTTCAACTCAGCTTCAAAATAAGGGCGAAGCAACTCCGCTTCTTTCTTGTGAAGCTTGAGGATCGTGGTGGAATCCTTGAATGTGACGAAATTCTTGTAACTGTCGAGCAGGCGAAGGCTATTGACGGTCTCCTCGTTGCGGAAGCCGTTGTTGTAGCACATCTCGAGCTGCTTGCGCGGTTCGTCTTCCTGGCCCAGGCGCATCAGATTGATTCCGAGCTGCGAACGCGCCGCCCAGAGCTGGGGGTCCACTTCAACGGCCTTGCGGAAATACGTGATTCCATCCTCGTAGCGGCGATTCATCACAAGATGATGCGCGATGAGCGCGTATCCTTCGCCGTATGCCGGATTGATCTGGCGTATTTTTTCCAGCCATGTGTCGGGCGAGCGGTCGGCCAGGGTTTCGATCGCCGCGTGAATGGCCATGGCGTCCAGCGCCTCGGAAGAAAGTTTCAGGGCCTCATCAGCCTCGGCAAATGCCTTGTCCGTGTCGGAGTCTTCGAGCAGCAGATTGGCCATCAGTTCGTGAGGCTCCGCGAGCTTCGGGTCGAGCTCCATCGCCTTTGCCGTATATTCAATGGCCTTGTTGTCGAAGCCGTCCGCGCTCACTAGCGCCAGGCCATAGTAAGCCTGCGCGTTCTTCGGATCCTTTTGCAACGCTTCGTTGAAGAGATTGGCGGCGTCGGTGTTGTTGAAGCGCTCGTGCATCAAGCGGCCCCAGCGTACGCGGTACATCGAGTTTGCGGGAGACTGGTCCACGGCGACGCGGAATTGGTCGTTGGCATCCTGATACATTTCCAGGCCCCAAAACCCTTCGGCCTTCAAATACGGATCGTGTGCAGTGGTAAGCGATTGAAAGCATTTCTGCGCTTCGTCGCGGCGGCCATGCTTGCGCAAGTTCAGGCAATCTTGCGGCGTGGCACTCCAGCAGACACTTGCGCCCGCCAGGCAAACCGCACACACTACGCCGCGAAGGAAAACTTTCATTACGCGTCGCGTGGCTTTCTGCTTCATTTGTCCAATTGCTCCTGAACCCTAGCCAGATCGAGAAGCGCGTCGGTTAGCTGCCTCTTGTAGTCGTCGCTGGGCATCGCGGCTTTCTGAATCTTCAGTGTGTCGATCTTTCGTTCCAACTCTTCTCTTTTGTCGAGCAAAGCACGTTTGGCCGGATCGTTCGCGGTCTTTTGCGTTGCGCCGATGCGAATGACAACAAAACCTGCCGCCAACTGTCCCTCTCCGTTATCCGCCGAGACCGCGCGAACGGCTTCCTTCTTCCCCGTGTCTTCGATCACGGCGTGTTCGGTCGCCAAGCGCTTCTGCGATTCGTAGAACGCAGTCGTTTTGCGGTCGGCATATTGAAACGCTTCGAGAGCGCTGACCGATTCGTTCTTGTCCACGTCCGCGCTGGCATCGCTGAGCGCCTCCACCCAATACCGCGCGAAGACCGTAGCGTTCTTTTCCGTGCCGGCTTTTGTCGCCGCAATCACGATGCGCCCTTGCTTCTGCAACGTGCCAATCGACCCGCCGCTGGCGCTTGTCGTGTTCACGATCAGCTGCCGCTTTGCGGGAATTTTGTCGCACAACACGGCAAGTTCTTCCCCGGAAATATCCGGGCCGGGAAGATTGAATTTGTACTCTTCGCCGTCGAACGAGCCGTGGCCGATCAACGTCAGAGTGAACGCGTCCTCGGGCTTCGCGTCTCTCGCGATCTGGGCCAGCGTGTCGGTCAGGTGCGCTTTCGTCGCGTCGCTTCCCGTAAATGTGTAGACGTGCGCTTCAGTGTCGGCGGCCTTCAGAAGTTTATCAAGATCCTTCGCCATGGCCGTGAAGCGCTGCTCGTAATCCGGCTCGCCGCCCAGGCCTGCGACCGTGACATAGTAGGAGCCGGCCCATGCCGCCCGTGCTCCAATCCCCAGGCTCGCGACGCAGCATGCGATCAACAGCGCTAATCTACACAGGAATTGCATCCGCGCCCTCATAGCACTCCCCACTTCCGCCGCAACAGCCATTCCGACGACGGCAACAGGAGCAGGAGCAGGAACACAATCGGCATATTCCACAATTCCTTGGTGTCGCGCACCGTGATGCCGGCCTCGGAATAGGAAATTTCGCTGGGCAAACGCGAAAGCTCTTCCGGCTTCCAGTAGCGGCCGCCGGTTTGCTGCGAGAGCTTTTCCAGGAGCTCACGATTCTGTTCGGTGTGGAAATTTTCGGCGACGCCGTCCATGCGCGCGAACGTCAAAACGTCGCGGCCAAGTTCATCCTTGCCGCGTGTCGCGATCACTTCCGTCAGGTAGGAACCGGGTCGATCGGCGGTCCAGTCCGAGTGAAACGTGCCCGGCGTGTTCGGGTCGGGCTGCAATTCAATTTGCGCCGCCTCGCCGCCGGGTCCCAGGATATGCGCCTCGACGTGTGCGTCAGCAGCGGGAAGGAAATTTTTGTCGCGCACGTCGGCGGAAAATTGCACGCGGCCGTCGTCAAAAAGCATCTGGCTGGGCACGGAGGCAACGACGCGGTCGGGCGTATCCGTCACCAGCCAGCGAAGCAACTGCTGCCAGAATGCATCGTGCGTCGTGTCGCCGAGCGGTTGGCTCATTTGCCAGCGCCACGTGCCGCCACTGGCAAGCACGGCGGTCCGGCCTCGGCCGTAATTTTCCGTGATCAGGAGAGGCATTTTTCGTCCAGCCGCGGACATTTCCGCCAGAACGACCGCGCCGGGCTTGGGCGTGCCCGCTTCCTGATAATCCATCAGATACGGAAGTTTCTTCCAGCGTTCCACGTTGCCTGCCGGGTCTTCCACCAATCGCGTAATGATGCTGTCCGCGCCGACCGGAGTTAGGGATGCCGTGGCGGGATCGCGGTGAAACGTCCCCTTCTTATTGGGAAGGACAACGGGAAGCAAATCCGCCAGGCTCGACGATGCCCAGCCTCCATCGGCCAGCGAAGCGCGGCCACCGAGAAAAAGCAATCCCCCGCCGCGGCGGTCCACGAACTGTTGAATCAGTTCTTTTTGCGCGGCGGTGAAATAGCTGGCCTCAACGGAACCGATCATAATCGCCTGATAACCGAACAATTCCTCGACTGTCGATGGAAATCCGTCGGCAAGTTCTTTCGGATCGTCAATCCCCTGGCGATATATTTTGTTCTCGCTGGTGCGCAGCATCGAAACGACGGTGAGAATCCGGTCGTCCTGCTCGGCGCGCCGGATGAACTTGTATTCCCAGCGAGGCTCGCCCTCGACGTACAGGATGCGGCGCTTGCTGGACTCGACATTCACGAGCCGGGAGACGGAATTGTTGTCGCGATTTTCCTCGCCCGGCAGCGGATCGATTGAAAATTGCAGCGTCTTGACGCCGGCGGGCCCCGCGTTGAACAAAAGCGATTCGTTTTGAGTTTGGCCGTCGGGAGCCAGCGTGATCTGGCGGCCCGCGAGAACTTTCCCGGCATCGCGCACCGTCAGGATCGCCTTTTGCCCGGCATAGCCGCGCTGGTGAAAGCTTACTTTCGCGGCCAGGCGCGAATCGGCCAGTGCACGCGGCGCGACCGTTGCGTCGTCAATCTCCACGTCGTGAGGAACCTGCTCAAGTCCGAATCCAACCGTGTGAACAGGAATCCGCCGGCTGCGAAACATAGAAATTGTGTCGAGATCGATCCCGCCCGAATTGTCCGCCCCGTCGCTGAGCAACACCACCGCGCCGATGGGCAGGTCCGCGGCTTCCCCAGCCAGTTGTTTCAGGTTATCGCCGATACGGGTGGCCGGCGCGGGAGGCAATGTTTTCAAATCGTCAAGTTTCGAGAGGCGCGACAGGTGGGCGTCTGCCCGGTACAAACGAACCTGGAATTTCTTTTGCAACTGGTCGAGCACGCCGCTCTGAAGCGCCTTGGCCGCTTGAGCCTCGCGCGTCCCGCCGGCGTCCGCGATCGACATGCTGCGCGAATCGTCAACCAAGACCGCGATGATATTCTGCTGCGGCCGCAGCTCGGCCACCATAATGGCCGGCTGCCAGAGCAAGATCAGGACCAGGGCCGCCAGAGCGAACTGCATCAGCCACAGGATTCCGGACTTCCAGTTTCGAATGTGCGGAGATGCCTCCGGAAGTTTTGAACGAATGAGCCACGCAAGTCCGGCACCAGCGGCCAGCAGAAAAAGGACGAGAACCCACTTCGGCCAGGCGCCCAATAGCACAAGGTCGCCCTTGGAAAAGACCGCGCGCGGATATTTAAACAGGAATTCGAACATAATTTTCAAGGTAGAACAGGCCTCAGCCTGTTGGGTTTACGCTCCTGTCCTACCAGTTCAGGAACGACAGGTCGACTAAGAGCCATCTCATTAACGGCCACCTATTCAAACTTGACAGGACGTCAGGGGCTAAAGCCCCGTTTTCAGGCCATTGAATGTCGCGGCTGAAGCCGCGACCCACAAAGACCACTTCGGCGAAAGCTTCCAGCTATCTTGTCGCACGTGTGAAGCCGCTCTGCACAAAACGATAACCCACGCAAGAGTTGTGAAGCACTTCCCGCGCCGGCGCGTTGTACGACGCAATGAGATTTATTTCGATCCTTCAGCCCTGGAAAAATGTTCGATCTTTTCTCCTAGAACCTACGTCAGAAACATCCATCGACTATTACGCACGCTTCAGCGTCGCGCCAAAGGCGCGGAGAATGCTAGCCCGGGGCAACGCCCCGGGTATAGCTCTTGGTTGGCGCCGGAATCCAGGGCGTTGCCCTGGGCTAGCGTACGCCGGCGCGTTCAGCGCCGGAAAATGCCAATCGATTTCCTTGAATATTTCCTTGAATTATTGGCAGGCTCACCCCGCAAATCCTCCGCTTCCTGCTCGGCCCGGGCATTTGATGAGATGCCTTCGAGTGAAAATCTACAAGTGAAAAATACGGACTAGGGTCGCGGCCCGAAGTTCGCCGTCAGTGCGTCATTCCATACATCACGTAGTTGATGCCGAGCCGAAACGCCAGCGACGCGAACTTCTCCGGATAGCGAGGATCGTCGGCCCACTCCCACGCGTCACCCAGGTGCATGTTAAAACAGATGGCGACCATCACGCGCCCCCGATCGTCGCGAATCCCTCGCCATTCCGGGACGTAGCCGTCTTTCTCGTACGTTCGGCCCGTGCTGACATACTGTTCGCCGGGAACTTGAAACCGCTCGCTCAGATCGTAGAGCACATGAAAAATCTCGTCCTTGTCGGTTAAGTTCTCGATCGGGCGGTCCGGAAACACCATGAGCATGCCGCTCATAAAATGTTCCCAGTCGGTCGCGCCGTGAAAATCATCCACCATGATGAAGCCGCCCTTGAGCAGATATTCGCGGAGGCGCTTGGCTTCGGCTTCGGTAAACGTCCAGGTCTGCACCTGAACGGCGTAGACCCAAGGGAAGTTCTCAATGCTGGAAGGGCCGTCCGAGTCGAGGTCCACGACCTGCTCGGTGGGCTTCGCGTTAATTCGGGTCAGGCGCTTCAGTGCGATCAGGAACTGGCGGTCGGCTTTAGGATAATCTCGGGACCAGTTTCCGCCGCCATATCCAAAGCCGTATCCACCGTAGGCGTGTGAGGTTGAATAGCGAAGCCGCGACCACGAATATTCGCTTTTGTCCGCATCGGTGTCGGAATAATAAGTGCGGGCTTCCCGGGCGCCGCCAAATTGATCCTCGCCAAAGCCGCCACGCTGCATGGCCAGCAGACCCGTACCCATAGCGAACAACAGCAGAAGCGCCGAAATAGGGACGAGGAGCCTCATAGGTTAGCTTTTAACTAGACGGCCCCCTGAATGCCGCCGTTTCACAAGCAGCCGGACCCAATCGCTTATATCCGCATGCTACAGCCAAGTGCAGTGCGCACGCAAGCGGAGGACGCTCTCAATTAGATTCACGCAGCCCGGCGTCTGCCGCCCCCTTCCAGCAACACGTCCAGCAAGTAGAAGCTATCCGGCTCCGTTGACATCGTGTGAGATGCGCTACTTTTTCCTTGCGGTGGCGTCATTGCTGAAGTCATTGCCGTAGCTCGCCTCTTCAGAGGCGAGGGTTTTCCATCGGCTCATGCGATAAATCCCAGCATCTGAATACGCGGGCTACAGCAATCGAAATTCGTACATCATGATGTCAGCAGAGCCAATCTATCTCACTAAACTAAGTGGTAGTGACCTAAATTAGAGAAATGCGTTCGAAGAAATGTGAGGCTGCGACTTCGGCGTCTAATCCCGGGAGCGCCAATCTCCCGATTGGCGACGCTACAGAAGCAGAAAACGCCAATCGGGAGATTGGCGCTCCCAGGATTCGCGAGCCGACACCCGAACTCAAATTTAAATTAGGACACTATCCGCTAAATAGTTCTTGCCGGTTTAAATGGTCTTTGTGGGTCGCGGCTTCAAGCAGCGACATTCAGATGCCTGAAAACGAGGGATCCTGAAGTCCTATCGAGGTTGGACGCCGGTTATTCTTCCCTCGGGGAACGCCCTTGTGGGTTTGCAGTTGACTTTGCGCACTGCCACGTCAAAATAGAAGCTCCTCTCTTTTTCCTGGATGTAATTGGTCTCCCCCTTTCAGCCGCCAGCCAAGATCGGCATCGCTCGCTTTTTGGCGCTTCCTCTCAGGAGATTGAAAATGTCCTCTCAGGACAAAGAGCTTCGCAATTCATTGGGGCCCTCCGAGTCCGGCGGCGCTGTCCAACACCAATCATCCGCGAGCCGCTGGACGCAGCCATTTCTCTATGCGTTGGCGGTCATCGCGACCACGGTCGCTCTAGTGGTTTATTCGGTGCTTCGGACCCATGTTGCAAATCAGCCCGCTCCGATCGTGTTTCTGTTTCCGATCGCCCTTAGCGCGTATTGGGGCGGACTTGGCCCGGGTCTGCTCTCCACTGTGCTCAGCGTGCTGGCAGCCGACTACTTC
>JBEKCU010000059.1:0-32152 GCA_050014735.1 Candidatus Acidiferrales bacterium
GAAGGCGCTCAACACACAAGTATTGCTTCCACAGATCGTCGTGCTCATCGAGTTGGCTGCGGATTGGGAGCCTTGACTGAGCCATATATCTGTTGTCACCAGTTCAGGGATGGCGGCACTGCTACCGCTGCAAGTAGAACCAGAAGAAATATAGCCGTGGTAAGCCGTTCCATGATTATAAACGTTGGTGAAGTCCGATTGAGTGTGCGGTTCGTCCTGAAGATACTGATAGAGCGGGAGCACGCCAGGACTTCCCCATCCATTCTTCGTAAAGTTCGATTGCCAGTTACACCAGATTGGCTGCGTGAATGAATTTCCGGCGCTTCCCAATCCGGTCGTTGTGTTGACCGCACCCGGCAAGACGGGGCAGTATGAGCTTCCGTGAGTACATCCTCCGCTCGATCCGCTGAGAATTGGACCCATCAAGCTGGTATAGCTGGCGAAGCTTCCTGCTTGAGGGTAAATGTTCTCTGGTCCCGACACACCGAAACGGTGATCCTTCATCAGCAAGTCACCGTCTAGAAAGGTTGCCGTAACTCCGCCGTCATTACTTCCACCGGAACCTGGATAGTTCCCACACAGAGTAGTGCCAGTCATCGCATTCGGGCTGTACATCTGCGTGCAAAGTCCGTTGTATCCGAACCCAGACGCCTCAATTTTCAGCGTTGTTGTAGATGGCATGTAGCCAGCATTGGGCCACTGCCACACAGCTAGGATGACAGGCATCGTAGCGAGCGTCGTGCTACCGCTTTTGACTGTTACCAATCCAAGGTAATATCCAGCGGGTGCACCGGATGGGATCAGCACATCCACCCATGCACTCTGATTCTTTCCTGCGGCCACCGTATAGGGCCATGCGTTCGTCGTCTGTCCCCAATAGGGATCGACTGCCGGGATCAATATATCAGGGTAATATCCCGTGGAATTGTAGAAAGTGTTTGACGTAGCACTCTTAATCGTCACATTCATGTACTGCTCGCGGTAAACGATAACATTCGGCGGAGGCGCTGTGGCCGCCGAGATTGTGTAGCTCCCCGGAGCCGCCTGAACGAAGTTGCTCACCGTGACGCTCATGTTCGCGGTGCCGCTTCCGGTATCGTGCAGGTGGACCTGGAAATCCGCGAACTCATTCTGCGTGCCGTGAACCGTTAAATAGCAGGCGTTCGACGCTGGCGTGCCGCTATCCTGGCGCACCTTCTGCATGGTGTCCGTCAGCCAAATGTTCGGGGCGTATTGAGAATCGGAGCAATTCGTGTCAATCGAAGGCGCAAAGGCCGCGCCCAATGGATCGGTAGCCGCTCTTCCACGGGACGCGACGAGGGAGCAGAGGACCAAGAAAACGATTCTATGTTTCACGCTTCCTCCAAAAATTCGCCGAACTGAGCACGCAATCGACGGCTAGGCCGCGAAGCGGGAGCAAACTCGGTTACACCCAGCAGGGCGGCTGACGATCCGCATGTGCTGACATCCGCACTTAGCCGCGACGGGGCTACGGCTCTTATCGGCTCGATCATCGACCTTGATTAGCGAAGTTTCGCTCTGCGATCCCAGGTGTCGCGTCGCCTGGCCCAGTTACCGCGCCTCTTCGCTTGTAAGTCCCCAACTTGCTATACGAACGATTATGGCTAAAAGCGAACCGAAAATGGCCGATCATTTCAGCGCTAAGTGACTATTTGACAGTGGTTTGGTGCAACTACACAGAGCCAGGCGCGCAATCTTGACGCCTACAGTATAAGAATCGAATTCGAAGTCTCTCTACTGGTCCGGCGAACAGACGAAGGACAGGAACGGCGACTCCAAAAAACGAGAACTCGAGATAGTGTCCTAATTTTAATTTGAGTTCGGGTGGCCGCGGCAAACCCTGGGAACGCCAATCGGGAGATTGGCGTTCCCAGGATTAAACTCCGAACTCGCAGACTTACATTCTTCCAGCGCATTTCTCTAAATCACGACACCATCGAACTTGAGAGCTTTTTGCCGAACCGCAAGGCCGGAATTGCCATCCCCAGCGTAAGCTCCTGAAAACGGGCCTAGTTAGCGAACCGAGGCGGGAGAATCGACCACCTCTCCTGACCTGGCGGAGAACTCCAACAGCTTTGCGTCCAGCTTCTCGGCCAGCAACCGCACCGCCGGTTCCTCGAAGATGCTCAAGTGATTGCCGTCGATCTCGAAGCACTCGATGCCGCCACGCACTACCGGCTCCCAGCCCAGGCAATCGTCGTCATAGGGGGAAGGGGCGGGTTCGCTGGCGCGGAAAACGAACGCGTTTCCTCCGTACGGTTGAGGCACGAATTTGTAGGAAGCAAGCAGGTTCGCGTGTATCACGCGCCTCAGGTTCTCGCCCAGGGCGGTGCCCGTGAAAGATCGGGTCATCCGCGCCTCAAAGTCAGCTGCGACCTCCGCATAGTTCCGCGAGCGCTTGCGCACGGCCGTGAGACACTCGGCTACATAGGCAAACCATTCGCCCGGACGCTTCGCGAGAACTCTTCGCATGTGCAACGGAACGCGCCGGGTGTAAAAACGTGCATGGCGAAGAACCCGTTCGCGTTTCGATAGCGATCTGGCGAATTTTGGATTCTGGGCGTCGATCAAAACAAGGGCGGCCACCGACTCGCCCAACTCTTCCAGAATCCGCGCCATCTCGAACGCCACCGTACCGCCGTAACATCCCCCGCCGATATAATAAGGACCGCGCTGCTGCACTTTGCGCAGCTCGTCAACATAGCAACGTGCTGTCTCTTCTATGCTCTCGAATGGTTCGGAGCCGTCCAGTCCCTTGGCCTGAAAACAGTAAAACGGCAGATCGGCAGGCAGAGCCATTGCCAGGGGCCGCATGCTTAATACATTGCCGCCCGCTCCATGCACACAAAAGAATGGAGGGCGCGCGGCAGTGCCGGGCCGCAACCGCACGAGGAATTGGCGTTGGCCGGCTCGGAAGTTCCGCAACCAAACAGCGAATTCCCGCACCGTGGGGGCTTCGAGCACGGCTCTGAGCGGCAAGGGCTCGCCCGGAATGATTTCCTGCAAGCGAAGCATCAGTTGCACGGCCAACAACGAGTGGCCGCCCAGATCGAAGAAATTGTCCCGAATGCCGACACGCTCGAGCCCTAGGACGTTCGCCCAGACCTCGCAGATGAGGCGCTCGAACTCCTCGGCCGGCGGCACATGGCCAGCCTCCAGAAAAGAGGATGGCTCCGGCGTGCGCAGCGCTAGGCGGTCTACCTTCCCGTTGGGCGTAACCGGGATCGATTCGAGCGTCATGTAATCCGCTGGAACCATGTAGTCGGGCAATTTCTGTTTCAGCAGCGCGTGCAGTTCGCCGCGGTCCGGACCTGTACCCCCGAAAGGAACCACATACGCGGCTAGCCGCTTGCCTCCCAAGCCGTCTTCCCGTGCGATCACGACGCTTTGCCGCACGCCCGGATGGCTCTCGAGTACGCTCTCGATTTCGCCCAATTCGATTCGGTAACCGCGGATTTTCACCTGATGATCCGTGCGGCCCAGGCATTCGATGTTGCCGTCGGACCGGTAGCGCGCCAGGTCTCCGGTCCGGTACATCCGCTTGCCGGGAGCGAAGGGGTTCGACACGAACTTTTCCTCTGTCAACTCGGGCCGGTTCAGATAACCCAGAGCCAAACCGTCGCCTCCGATGTAGAGTTCTCCCACGACGCCAATCGGCACCGGCTGGCGGTGTTCGTCCAGGATGTAGCACTGCGTGTTGGCAATCGGGCGGCCGATCAGAACCGACTCGTCACCTTCCCGCACCGGGAACCCAGCCGACCAGATAGTCGTTTCGGTCGGCCCATACAGATTCCACAAACATTCGACGCGTGGACGCAGTTTTGCCGCCAGTTCCGGCGGCATGGCCTCACCACCGCAGATCGCTACCATGTCTGATTTGCCCGCCCATCCGGATTTCAATAGCAGTTGCCAGGTTACCGGCGTCGCTTGCGCCAGAAGTACATTTCGCTGCTTCAGCACAGCCGCCAGTTCCTCGCCGTTTCCGGCCGTCTCGCGGCTCACTACCACAATATGCCCGCCCACCAGCAGCGGCAGCCAAATCTCCAGACCGGCGATGTCGAAAGAAATCGTGGTTGCCGCCAGCATCGCCTGCCCCGCCTCCGGTTTCAACCAGCCCTTCATCGACCACAGGAAATTCGTGAGCGCCTCTCGCGAGATCTGCACGCCTTTAGGTTTTCCGGTCGACCCTGAGGTGTAAATCACGTACGCCAGATTCTCCGGAGCCACTGTAGCACCGAGGTTTTCGCTTCCGTTGGACTGCCAGTCCCCGCTTTCGACCTCGATAATCGTTCCCGAAAACCCAGAGCCCGGAAACGTCGAGAGAATCGTACGCAGCTCCCGTTGCGTCACCAGAATTTGCATCCCGCTGTCTTCGATCATGTAGCTGAGCCGGCCAGGCGGCAGGTCGGGGTCGAGCGGTACATAGGCGGCGCCCACCTTAACGATAGCAAGCAGAGCCAAAATCATGTCGACGGAGCGTTCAAGGCACACACCCACCAGCCGGTCGGGTCCGGCACCGTGTTTCCGCAATTCGTGCGCCAGTCGGTTGGCCCGTTCATTCAGGCTGCGATACGTGATGGAAGAATCCTCGAACACCGCAGCCAGGGCATCAGGCGTGCGTTTCACCTGTTCTTCCACCAATTGCGCCAGCGGGACACCTCTTGGGTATTCGGCCGCTGTGTCGTTCCAGGCCGAAAGTTGCCGCCGCTCCGCTTCGCTCAAAAGAGGCAATTCCGAGAGGCGTTGACTGGGGCTCCGAACGATGCCCTCGAGCAGAACCCGAAAATGTCCCGCCATCCGTTCAATCCGATCACCATCGAACAAGCCGATGTTGTATTCGAACGCGCACGAGAGCCCGTCGGGGGTTTCGCGGATGTAAAGACTCAAGTCGAATTTCGAAGTGTTGTTGTCGACCGCGAACCAGGAAACCGACAGATCCGACAACTCCAAGTGTGTGCTGGGCGTGTTCTGCAGAATGAAGAGCACCTGGAACATCGGGGAATGCGCTTGGGTCCGATCGAGGTGCAAAGCATCGACGAGCCTTTCGAGCGGCAAGTCCTGGTTCGCAAACGCATCGAGCGTCCCACGGCGCACTCGTTGCAGCAGTTCGCGGAAGGTTGGGTTTCCCGATAAATCGGCACGCAGCCCCAGCGTATTCACAAAGAAGCCGATAAGGCCTTCGACCTCCGGATGCGAACGATTCGCCACCGGGCTTCCAATGACAAAGTCCTCTTTTCCCGCGTAACGCCCAAGCAGAGTTTGAAACGCAGCCAGCAATGTCATGAAGAGTGTGACGCCTTCATGACTGCTGAGATCCCTGAGTCCACTGACAAGCAAGGGTGACAATCTCGTCGTATGCCGCGCACCCCGGAACGCCTGAATCGGCGGCCTGGGACGATCGGCCGGCAATTCAAGCAGCTGCGGCGCGCTGTCCAGATAGCGAAGCCAGAAATTGAGCTGCTGGGTGGCGTCCTCGCTCTCAAGCCATTCCATTTGCCACGCGGCATAGTCGGCGTACTGAATCGTGGTTGGCGGTAAGGGCGATGGCCGGCCCGCTCGAAATGTCTCATACAGGATGCCGGATTCGTTTAGAAATACACCCCATGACCAGCCATCCACCGCGATGTGATGAGCCGTGATCAGCAGCACATAATGATCGTCGGCGAGACACAACAGGCTGAACCGCCAAAGCGGTCCCTTGCTCAAATCGAACGGTTTCCGTGATTCTTCCAGAGCCAGCCGACTGGCTTCAGCCTGTCGGCTGGGTTCTGGGATTGCCCGAAGGTCAATTAGGGGCAGGTTTATCACCTGAACCGGCAAGACCCGCTGCACTAACTGGCCGTCTACAAGATGGAAAGTTGAGCGCATGGCCTCGTGCCGTGCCAGAATCTCCTGAAGCACCTCCCTGAGAATCGCAACTTCCACCTTCCCCTTCATGCAGATACTGAGGTTTTCGTTGTAGTGGTTTCCGCCCTCGAATAAATCCAGAAGCCACATTCGGCGCTGTCCGCAAGACAGTGGATACTCGTCAGGATTCTCCCGAAGGGCGATCCTGGTCCTGTGCTGCGTTTGAGAATCCTCTTCTCCGAGGAGAGCCGCAAGCAGAGCAAGTTTCTGCTCGGAAAAGACGCCGGGAGTCGATGAGAATTTTCTCATGATCTTATGAAAGAATCCGTTGCAACGCGCCCAGGTTCTGGTCAACCTCTTCTTCGGACATGCCTTCGATCTGCCGCAAAATGGCAGCCGTCTTTTCAACGAGGCCGGGACGGGCTTCTCGCGCGATCATGCAAAGAGCGAGATTATGAATCGTTGGGGCATCGAACAGGCTCTTCGGAGGCAGCTTCATGCGGAACATAACGTTCACACGTGAAATCAGCTGCATGGCCAGCAGAGAATCGCCGCCGAGACGAAAAAAATTGTCGTGGATTCCGAGCCGCTCGAAACCGAGGACTCCCTGCCAGACCGCTGCAAGAATTTTCTCCAGATCCGTTTCAGGAGAGACATACTCACTTCGCATCTCAGAATCCGTGAGAGACGATTCTTCGTGAAGGATCTCCGGTTCGGCTGGGCGCGGCAGATGCTCTTGCTTTCGGCTCAAGCCCATTCGGACTGCGAAGTAACCTCGTGGCGGCTCCGCCGGGTCAACCCAATACCGCCGGCGCTCGAAGGGATATGTGGGAAGGTGGACCCGATGCCGGCTCTCCTTCTCATGGAACTTACTCCAATCCACGTCGACCCCGGCGAGCCAGAGCCGTCCTAGAGTGTTCAGAATAAACGCAGCATCCGATTCTTGCTCGCTGGGGTGACGGACAGAGGAAAGTATGACTTGCTGTTCCGATTCTTTCTGATTCCGTTTTGCCAATGAGCTCAGGGTGTTGCCCGGACCGACCTCCAAGAAAACCCTGTTTCGCTCTTTCAAGAGTTCCTGAACCCCGTCGGAAAATCGCACAGTGTGACGAAGGTGCCTCACCCAATAATCGGGGGATATCGCTTGCTCCGGAGTAATCCATGTCCCAGTAACGTTCGAAACGAAGGGAATCCTAGGAGGATTTCTCCGCGCTCGTTTCACCTCGTCGCCAAATGCGTCGAGGATTGGATCCATCAAGCTGGAATGAGATGCGACGGAAATGTGCAAGGGGCGGCAATCTATATTTCTCTCGGACAGCCGCTCTTTGAAATCTTCCACAGCTTTCTCGGTACCGGAAACGGTACAGGAGGAGGGGCCATTGACGGCCGCGAGGGAAATTTCACCATCATTTATCAACGACCGAGCTGTTTTCTCCGGCAGCTGAACCGCCAGCATGGTTCCGGCCGGCATGCTTTCCATGAGGCGTCCTCTAACGGCAACTAGGCCCAACGCGTCTTCCAGGGAAAATACGCCAGCCAGGCAAGCAGCAACATACTCCCCGCTACTGTGGCCAACCATTGCGGTTGGATGGACTCCCCACGACATCCACAATTCGGCCAACGCATATTCCACCGCGAATAACGCAGGCAGGGCGGTTGAAGTTCGATTCAGCTTTAGAGCGGCCTCTTCGGCGCCGGCTTTGCCCGTGCAGAGAAACTGCCGTATATCGAGCGAGAGATTGGATTCAAGGGCGTCCGAGCAGCGGTCTATTTGTTCACGGAATAGCGGTTCTGTATCGTATAACCCCGACGCCATGCCGACGTACTGCGCCCCTCCACCAGGAAACATGAACGCGATGCTGGGATTCCTTTTGTCCTGATAAGCAGTTGCGATGCGGCTCGAATCCGCTCGTTCGAGCGCCGACGCGGCGTCCTGAACATCCTGGCAAACGACGATCCTGCGGTGGTTAAACGCTCGTCGGCCCACCTGCAACGTGTAGGCGGCATCGGGAAGATTCAGATCGGGCTGGCCCTTGAAGAAATGGATTGCGTTCCGTGTAGCTGCTTCCAATGCAGACCTGGTCCGAGCTGAGAGCAGAAGCAGTTGGTACGGCCGGGACGGACTTCCGGGTTCCGCTAGAGGAGCCTCCTGAAGGATCACGTGGGCGTTTGTCCCTCCGATGCCGAAAGAGCTAACGCCGGCGCGGCGGGGTCTGCCCTCGTTCGTCCATTCGGAAAGGGCTGAATTGACGTAAAACGGGCTGGTACCGAAGTCGATATTTCGATTGGGTTCCTCGAAATGGAGACTCGGCGGAATCTGCTTGTTCTTCAGCGCGAGAACAGCCTTGATCAGACCGGTCACACCGGACGCGGCATCCAAGTGTCCGACGTTCGACTTCGCCGTACCGATAGCACAGAAGCCATTCTTCTGCGTTCCACTGCGAAAGGCTCGGGTCAGAGCAGCCACTTCCGCGGGGTCCCCGAGGGCTGTTCCCGTCCCGTGGGTTTCCACGTAACCGATCGTGTCCGGCGGGACTCCGGCGTTCGCAAGCGCCTCGACGATGACTTCGGACTGACCGGTCACGCTGGGTGCCGTGTAACTGACTTTTAGAGAACCGTCGTTGTTCGTCGCCGAGCCTAGAATCACCGCGTCAATGGAATCGCCATCGGCTAAGGCATCTTTCAATCTTTTCAGCACCACGACCCCAAGACCGTTGCCGAACACTGTTCCTTGGGCTTGGTCATCGAAGGACCGAGTGTGCCCATCGGGGGAAACGATCCCGCCTTCTTCATACCAGTAGCCGGTGTGCTGCGGAACTGCAACCCTTACGCCTCCAGCTACGGCCATGTCAGATTCAAAATTCAGCAAGTTCTGGCAGGCGAGATGGACGGCGACCAGAGAAGTAGAACAAAAGGTCCCAACTGTGTAGCACGCCCCTTTCAAATTAAGTTTATAGGCTACGAGCGTGGCCAGCGAATCCTGTACGCTGGCAAGATAACTCTGATGCATCCCGGCAAGCGCGAAGACCTCCTGATTCGCAAAAAGATTATTGATCAAATAACTGCTCATGCTCGAGCCCGCAAACACGCTGATTGCACCGTTGTAGCGGTCCGCGTCATACCCAGCCGTTTCGATTGCCTCCCACACGCATTCCAGAAAAAGGCGATGTTGCGGATCCATCGCTGCGGCCGCTCTCGGAGTGAATCCGAAGAAGGATGCATCAAACAACTCGACTCCTTCCAGTATCGAACCCGCCTTGATATAGCGTGGGCTCCGCAGCGCCTCCGGATCGACCCCCGAGGCCAGCAGTTGCTCATCCGTGAAGAAGCTGATGGACTCGACGCCATCGCGTAGATTGTTCCAGAACGTATCGATATTCGGCGCGCCGGGAAAGCGGCCTGCCATGCCGACGATCGCGATCTCGGAACCGGTCAATCCGTCAGAGGTTTCTGGATTCTTCATGGTGGATCTGTCATTTCCCAGAATCGTTTATCGGACGCGCTCTTTCCGCATCTGTCCGCGGCTGCGGCTCAGGTTGAATGACGACCCATTCCGCCCCGATTGCCGCACCATGTCGCTGAGCGAATGGACCGTGGGGTTTTCAAACAGGCTTGCGACGGAAAGTTCGACGGGGAATACACTTTTCAAACGAGCGACAAGGCCTGTCGCCAACAGCGAGTGTCCTCCTAATTCGAAAAAGTTATCGTGTATGCCCACATTGGCCACGCCCAGGAGTCCCTGCCAGATATCGGCGATGGTTTGCTCGGTTGAATTTCCGGGAGCCACATAATCGCTGGAAAGGTCAGGACGTGGGTGCACCGGTTCTCCTAGTGGAGAATTCTTCACCGGTTCCACTGCAATCGATTCTTTGCTCTCGTCGTTTCCTTGCAACAACGCGGTCAGGTCTTGTAGCGATACAGCGATTTGAGAATGAGACATTCCCAGGATTCTGCCGAACAATTCCCTCCCCTCCTCGGGCGATGTCCCCAGGAGCAGATTCCTTTCGCTCTGTCCTTTGAGATCAGCGGGCACTTCCGTATTTGATGCCATGCCAATTCCCTGCCACGCGCACCAATTAACGGAGATGAGATTCTGTTCCGAGAGATGGGACTGGGCGTAAGCATCCAAAAATGCATTGGCGGAGCAATAATCGACTCGTTCGATCCCCCCCAAATGTGCGCTAAGAGAGGAGCACAGGACGACCCAATCCAACCTGGTTTCACGCAGCAGTTCACCGAGGACGAGCGTTCCCTCGACTTTCGGCGCCAGAACACTTGCAGCCGCCTCAGGCTCTTTCATACGCATCGGCCCGCCGCCAGCGATGCCGGCCGCGTGTATGACTCCGTGAATCCGCCCAAAGCGGTCCTGGGCATGTCCAATCGCCGCTTTCATTCGAGCGAAGTTGCAAACATCGGCCCGAAGGACCAGCACCTGGGAGCCTTCATTTTCGATTGCCTTTACTTTTCGAATCTTCTGGCTGACTGCATCTTGCTCCTTGTGCGTTTCCAGCCAGTGTTGCCATTGCCCTCGATCCGGCAAGCCGGTCCGGGAAATCAGCACGAGTTTTGCACGCGCCGCTTTAGCCAAATATCCGGCCAACTCCAAACCAATGCCACCGAGACCCCCTGTAATGAGATAAACGCCGCCTTCCCTTAGATTCGGTTCGATGCGCGCGTTCTTCGCTAACAGGACCGGCTCGAACGCTCGAACCCATCGGCGTTTCCCGCGGTAGGCGACGACAGCATCGGCAGTTCCCGCGCTAAGCTCCTTTAGCAGAAACTCAGCGCAAACCTCCGCCGGCCGCCCATCTTCCAGATCGATGCTCGTACACCGCATGTTGGGATGTTCCTGAGGGATGACCAGACACGGGCCAAGAAGAATCGCCTTGGCGGGAGACAGGAACTCATCGCCGGTTACGTCTTGAAGATGGTTGGAAATGACTTTGATTTGCATCGATTGCCTGGGAAGGTGTTCGCGAATGGCTTGCGTCAAGAACAGCAGGCTGTTAAACCCCACCCTGCGAATGAGCCGGTAAGAATCCGCTACCGATAAGCCCTTGTCCCTGCCGGTGAGACACCAAAGATGGGCAATATTGTCCGGCGATTGCCCACCTGCTTTAAGTTCCCGCAGCAAGGCGCGGTAATCTTCCTTAATTTCAGGGTTGATGGCAAAGGTATCTGCATCGATTCGATGAAATGTTTTTCCCGCCTGCACAGCGGTCACGCGGTGCCCGTTCATCCGCAAAAGGTGGACGAGCGTGGCGCCGAACCCATCGTCGTCCAGGAAGACCAAAGAGCAAAAATTGTGGTTTGACGATCTGTTGCCATTGTTATTCTCGGGGAGCTGCGATCGTTTCCAAGAAGGAATATGAAGCCATTCGGCGATATCGGCTTTCCTGCTCGACGGCCTGCGGGCCGTTTCGACAATCTTCATCTCCGAGGACGGTTCAATCCAGTAGCGCTGCCGCTCAAAGGGGTAAGTCGGCAAAGGAATCCGATGCCGGATTTCATTTTTACAAAATCCGGACCAGTCGATCCCGACGTTGTTGAGCCACAGCCGACCAAGCGTGTTCAGGATGAAAGCAACATCGGAGGTCTGCTCCTTGGGGTGGCGTAGCGTGGATAGAACAACGCGCTTCTCCGAGCTGCCTAGATGCTGCCTGGCTAAGGTTCCGAGCGTTGTTCCCGGCCCGACCTCCAGGAGAAGTCTCTGGGGCTCGTTCACTAACTGTCTGACGCAATCGGAGAAGCGGACGGTCTGCCGCAGGTTTCTGGTCCAATAACCCGGCGTGGCAATTTCCGTTGAGTGTGTCCATGTTCCAGTCACGCTGGAAAGAATTGGAATCGTCGGTGGACGAAGGTCCACTCGTTTCACCTCGTTGGCAAATTTGGCCAAGATGGGATCCATCATTTTCGAATGAAACGCGTGAGAGGTATGCAGGCGCGTGCAGGTTATATCCCTTTTCAAGAGCTCTGCTTGCAGCTCGTCGATTGCCTCTGTTTCTCCCGAAACAACGCAAAATGAGGGACTGTTGACGGCGGCGAGCGACAGCTTCTCGTTCAAAAACGGCGCGATCTCATGCTCCGAGGCAGAAACGGTCAACATCGAACCCCGAGGTAGGTCCTGCATAAGTCGGCTGCGGAAAGCGACGAGAGCCAAGGCGTCTTCGAGCGAGAATACTCCGGCCAGGCAGGCCGCGACGAATTCACCGATGCTGTGGCCCACCAGAGCGCCGGGCTTCACGCCCCATGACATCAACAGCTTTGCGACGGAATACTCGACTACAAAGAGAGCGGGCTGAGCGACCAGCGTCTGCTCCAGCGCGTGCGAGGCACTTGCGAATTGCGCATCTCTCGGGTATAGGATGTCGCGCAAATCAAGTGAGAGGTGAGGCGTGAGCAATTCGCAACATCGATCGATCTGTTCCCGAAAGTCGAGTTCTGTCCGAAAGAGTTCCAGGCTCATATTTGCGTACTGGGCGCCCTGCCCCGGAAACATGAACACGACACTTCGATTACCCGGCTCTTGATGGTGTGTGAAGACCCGCCTCGGATCATGAGATTCTAGTGCGGTAATGGCATCTTCGGGGCTCTGGCAAGCCAACATGCGGCGGTGATGAAAGATCTTCCGGCCCCTCTGAAGGGTGTAAGCGACATCGGCAAGGTTTGAGCCTGGATTGTTTTTTAAGTGCTCGATGAGGTTTTTCGTCATCGTATCCAAAGCGCTGGTCGTTCGAGCCGACAACGGCAGTAGCTGCCAGGGCCTGGACGGCCCGGAACTGCCGATGGCGGGTGCCTCTTCGAGAACAGCGTGGGCATTCGTCCCTCCAATGCCAAAAGAGCTGACACCCGCTACGCGACGGCCATTCGGCGGCTGCCAGGCTTCCAGGGTTTTCTGCACATGAAATGGACTGTCATCGAAATCGATTGCTGGGTTGGGCCGTTCGAAATTCAGGCTTGGCGGGAGCGTTCGGTTCTGCAGAGCCAGCACGACCTTGATTAATCCCGCTATTCCCGACGCCGCGCCCAGATGGCCGATGTTGGACTTTACCGAGCCGATTGAGCAAAAGGCTCGCTTCTGGCTCGATCGGCGGAACGCCTTCGTTAACCCGGCGATCTCGATGGGATCCCCAAGCACCGTACCCGTGCCGTGAGCCTCGACATAGGTAATCGAATCGGCGCTCACCGCGGACATCGCGTGTGCTTCCTGAATCGCACCCGCCTGCCCGTCCACGCTGGGTGCCGTGTAGCCAATCTTGTTCGCGCCATCATTATTGATTGCCGACCCGAGAATCACGGCGCGAATCGAGTCGCCATCCCTAAGCGCATCGGCGAGCCGCTTGAGGACCACAACGCCGGCACCGTTGCCCGGCATCGTCCCCTGAGCGGCAGCGTCAAAAGCACGGCACCGACCGTCAGGCGATAGGATTGCACCTTCCTCGTACAAATAGCCCGCGATCTGGGGAACCCTGACATACACACCGCCAGCCAGGGCCATGTCACATTCTCCATTGAGCAAGCTCTGGCAAGCCACGTGCGTCGCCACCAATGAAGAGGAACATGCTGTTTGTATCGTGAGGCCAGGCCCTTTGAGGTTTAGTTTATAAGAAATGCGCGTCGACAGATAATCGGTATCGCTGGACATACCTCTTTGAAGGGAGTTTAACGACTTCATCAGGTTTGGATTCGTGACCAGGTTATTTTGGAAATAGACATTCGTGCCTGCGCCGGCGAAAACTCCGATGCGAAGTCTGGTCCTGTCCGCATCGTAGCCTGCATCCTCAAGGGCTTCCCAGGAGCACTCCAAGAACAGGCGATGCTGAGGATCGGTTAGCTCGGCCTCCCGAGGCGTATATCCAAAAAATTCGGCTGCAAACAGGTCCACGCCTTCCAGCAGCACGCCCTTCTTGACGTAGTTCGGTGCTTGAACCAAGTTGGGATCCACGCCGGCGGACAAAAGTTGCGGGTCGGTAAATGCAGTTACAGATTCCAAGCCGGCGCACAAGTTGTTCCAGAATTGGTGGATGCTGCGTGCGCCCGGAAAACGTCCCGCCATGCCGATCACGGCGATTCTATCGAGTTGTTCAGGCTCTTGGTGCATGCTCGGAATTCTCTGTTAATTCAAATTGCTGCCGCAGCTGGCGACGCCGCGTGCTCTGCTTCCTCACCTCACCCTGTAGCGGGAGCGATTCGGGGAGACTCGAGTCCGATTGGTCTTCCAGGTGGCGAGCAAGCGCCCGAACCGTCGTGTATGTAAATAGGTCCACCACCGTGATGTGTTTGTCGAAGGCCGATCGCAACCGGCTGTACACTCGGAGCAGGAGTAAGGAATTTCCGCCTAAGTCGAAGAAGTTGCTGTCTCTTCCAACCTTCACAATCCTCAGTACGTCCTGCCAGATGCCGGCTATCTTCCGCTCGGTGTCGCCATCTGGGGATGCATAAACAGTGCTAACCTCAACGACCGGATCGGCTCCCAGGAGCGACACGGCTTTGCGATCCACTTTACCGCTCGTCGTCAACGGCAATGATTCCACCGTTAAGTACGCCGAGGGGATCATGTAGTCCGGCATGCTTTGTTTCAGATGCAAGGACAATCCGGCGATCAAGTTATCGCTGGAAATACTCTTGGAAGGGTTGTTGGCATACTCGCTCCAAGGCTGAGCCGGAATAACCGCCCCGTCTGAGTGAAACGTCCGGAACGCCGCCATTCTCGTTTCTTCCGTGTCCCGCCGCACAAAAATCACGTCGCAAGAGCTTATCCGGTCGCCCTGCGCTGGACTGACCTGCACCGTATAGCCGAGCGACTCACCCATAACCCAAAATTCTTCCGGATCAATGCCGTTGGTTGAACTTTCAGCCTGGAGCAGTTCGCGTAGTTCCCCGACTGTCGGCGGACAGTTGGCACTCGCCAGAATCTCGATCGCTTTGCGTTCCTTCTCTAGCCGCGCATTGGGGGCACCCGAGAGAATGACCGAGCGTGGCATTCCTTCCGCCAAATAACGTCCCAGATCGGACATCGCACATTCGCAGTCTTGCCAGTCGAGCCGAACGCAATCCGTCGTTGACTCCGCCGGTCCACCAATCTTGAGGATGGCGTCATACCGAAATTGGGTCAACTCGTTGCAATCGTGCCCTCGCTTGAGTTGAATTTCCATGTTTGTGATGGCGGGCAGGCGCTTCTGCAAGGCACTGAAAAAGGCCGGGCTAACGTTCAATTCACCTTCTTGAGCAATCGCTTTTTGAATCCTTTGCCGGAGCTCGGCGCAGGAGAGCGAAGGGGATGCCTGGTAAAGTTGAACGGCGGTATGGAAGGCTTCCAGGAGGTCCCTGCTGCGAACGTCCCCAACGACCAGGTAGTTTATGTTAGGGAAATATTGGGACACGGAATTCAGGACAACAACATCGAAACTACTCGGTGCGATGTCCGTAAAGTCGTCCGCGTTCGCCTGACGCAGCGACACCTTAGGCGATAATGAATCGTGGCCTTCGATCTGTTTTTGGAGGGCACGCACGACGTTGGCTGAGTAATCGGTGGCGTGATAAAGCGTGCAGTGCGGGGCCAAACGATATAGCAGTAAGCCGGTGCCGCAGCCGATTTCCAATATCTTGCCCGGTTGAAGCGCAAAAATCCGATCAACGGTCGTGTTTACCCACGTGCGCATCTGTTCATCTGGAATCGGTTTGCGCGTGTAGCTGCTGTTCCAACCGACGATGTTAAACGTGGGATCGGGCGCTTCCGCTGCGTGCTCGTAGGCGCCTCCGAAAACCGCCTGCCATCCGTCAAGGTATTCTGAATCCGATTGGGCTGCGGATTCGTCGGATCGGTTCGCAGGTTTCGGAACAACGTAGGCGGTCAAACGTTTGTCCCCCGGGGAATCCTCCTTGGCGATCACTACCGCTTCGCGCACTCCCGGGTGCTGCCGGAGCGCCTCTTCGATCTCGCCCAGTTCGATCCGGAATCCCCGAATCTTCACTTGAAAATCCATTCGCCCCAGGTAGTCGACAGCGCCATCCGCTAGCCAGCGGCACAGGTCCCCCGTCTTGTACATTCGTGCTTCCCGATCTGGGCTAAACGGGTCTGCAACGAACTTCTCCGCTGTCAGCTCCGGTCGGTTGTGGTAACCGAGGCCGACCTGAACTCCCCCAATGTGCAACTCACCTGGCACGTCCGTCGGTAACGGTTGAAGGTGCCGGTCCAAAATGTAAATTCGCGTGTTCGCCACTGGCCGCCCTATCGGAACGATTTTTCGTTCATCGTTCCTCCGGCAAGTCCAGTGAGTCACTTCGACCGCGGCCTCCGTCGGCCCATATAGGTTGTGCAATTGCGAAGGTAATACCTTGAAGAACTGCTCCTGCAAATCGTAAGGCAGAGCCTCGCCGCTACAAATGACATGGCGCAACGATTGACAACTTGCTGCGCCGGGTTCCTCTAGAAATGCCCTCAGCATCGACGGCACAAAATGCACCACGCTAATCCCTTGTTCCCGAATCAGATTCACCAAATAAGTGGGATCCCGGTGCCCGCCAGGCTTCGCCACCACCAAACGCGCCCCGACCATCAGCGGCCAAAAGAATTCCCAGACCGAGATATCGAAGCTGAAGGGCGTTTTCTGCAAGACCTTATCCGTTTCCGTCAGGCCGTATCGATCTTGTCCCCACAGCAATCGGTTGCAGATGCCCCGATGCGTGTTTAACGCCCCTTTCGGCCTGCCGGTGGAACCCGAGGTGTAAATCATGTAGGCAGGAATTCCCGGGTCCGTTTTTTCACCCGGATTGGTGACGGCCTGGAGGGCAATCCGTTCCCACTCCCGGTCAACATATACAGTTCTGCCGCTGTGAGTGGGCAGCAGACCGGCCACTCGAGAGTGGGTTAGCAGCAAGGAAACACCGGCATCCTGGAGCATAAATGCCACGCGCTCCGGCGGAGATTCCCGGTCGATGGGCACATAAGCGCATCCGGCTTTCAACACGCCATATAGCGCCACCACCATTTCAAGAGAACGCTCCATCGAGACACCGACCAACGTATTCGGGCCAACCCCAATTCCGTGCAGATAATGAGCCAACTGGTTCGCCCGTTCGTTCAACTCGCGATAGCACAACTGAGTCCCATCGAACTCAACCGCCACCGCATCCGGACTCCTTTTCGCTTGCGTCTCAAACAGGCCGTGAAGGCTAGCACTCGCCGGGTAATCGACCTTAGTGTCATTCCACTCGACGAGTATCTGCCGACGTTCGGTGTCGGTCAGCAGTCCGACGGCGTCCAGGACTTGACTGGGGTAGGACACTACCGATTCAAGCAATGTTCGATAGTGGCCGACCATTCGATCGATGCGCGACGCGTCGAAGAGGTCGGTGCTATATTCGATCTCCAACCAGACTTCGTCGCCCGCGTCAGTCAGGAACAGCTGCACGTCGAGCTTCGAGGTTCTGCTCTCCGCCAGAAGCGGCTCTAACACAAGCCCCTCAAGACCAATGAACGGTAATTGCATATTGCGATCGCGCCAGTTGATCGCCACTTGGAACAGCGGGGCGTAGCTCTGGTTGCGTTCCGGCTGGAGATCTCCGACAACCCGATCGAATGGCACACCGCGATGACGGTAAAGCTCCAGCATCCCTTTCTGAACGCGAGCTAGCAACTCATGAAACGTCATGTCTCCCGAAAGCCCGGTTCGCAAGACGCATGTGTCAACCAAAAAACCTACTACTGACTGCAATTCCGGCCTGTCGCGGTCGGCAATCGGAATTCCCAACAGAATGTCTTCTTGACCGGTGTAACGGTAAAGCAGAGTGTTCAATGCCGCTGTGAAGACGGTGAACAAGCTCGTCTTTTCCCGCTTACCGAAATCTCGCAGGGCTTCCGTGAGAATCGAGTTGAACCGGAAGCGCTTTTTTGCGCCACGGTAGGAAAGAGTGAGCGGACGTGGCCGATCCGCCGGCAACTCCAAAAGCTGGGGCGCGCCGCGCAGGTACTCCCTCCAGAAAGACAGAGCTTCAGCCGCTTCTGTGTCATTAGCCTGTTGTTGTTGCCAGACTGCATAATCTCCGTATTGAATCGGCAAAGGCGGCAGCGCCAAAGACTCCCCGCGACAATGGGCGCGGTACAGCGCCGCCAACTCGCGGCACAAAATCCCTATCGATGACCGGTCAGACATGACGTGGTGCATCATCAGTATGAAGACATGCTCCCGGGGGGCCAATTGGAGCAACGTCGCGCGGATTCCCGGTTCGGATTCGAGATGGTATAGATGCCTCGGCTCGTCGATCAGCAAGCGCTCGACTTCTGCCTCGCGCTCCGCAGGAGCCAACTCGCTCAGGTCGATTCGCTTTAGCCGAAGCGGCCAGGTCCGGTGGACGACCATAACGGGTTCGTTATCCGTTGCCTGGATCGTGGTGCGCAGCATTTCGTGGCGTGCGACGAGCGCGTTCAGAGCTTGTTCCATCGCATCGATGTTGAGTTCGCCAAGCAACCGAACAGCCTCAGCCTCGTTGTAGACGGGTAACCCGGGAATCAACTGCTCGATGAACCACAACCGCCGCTGCGCGGTGCTGAGCGGACAAGGGAGCGCGTGATTGCGCCGGGGAATCTTTGGCTGGCTCACGGACTCCGCGCCGCACTCCGTTAGATTCTGACCTTCCCTCCAGCCATCCGATGCCAATCGCTTCTTTACGAGCGTGGCCAATTGCGTGACCGTATCGTTCTCGAAGAAGTCCGACAAAGACAGCGTGACGGGAATTCCCTCGCGAAGTCGCGACATGCATTGCATGGCGAGCAGTGAGTGGCCGCCTAACTCAAAGAAACTGCTATCGAAATCCACGGATCGTAGGGAAAGAACTTTTGCCCAGCTCTCCGCAATCAGTTGCTCTATCGAAAACGCGGCAGACGGCAAGCCGTTTTGTGGAGCATGACCGTTCCCGCCTGCTATTCCGAACTCACTCCCGGATAAGGCAGGTCGATCGGTGGCTAACTGTGCGGCAGCGTCTTTGAGCCGGAGCCGCTGCACCTTGCCCGACGGACCCTTTGGCAAATCATTCACAAAATGGATTTGTGTTGGCGTCTTGAAGTGGCCCAACCGCCCTTCGCAACCGGCGAGCAATTCCCTTTCGTCGCAGATAATCCCGGATCGCAGCACCACAAACGCTACGATATCCTCACCCAGATAGCGGTCGGGAACCCCCACAGCCGCCGCCTCCAGCACCGCTGGATGAGACTCTAATACTTCGTCGATCTGCCGAGGGGCAATGTTGACTCCGCCCTTTATGATCAGTTCCTTGGACCGGCCGACAACAAAGAAGTAACCGTCATCGTCGCGGTAAGCCAGATCGCCAGTGTGCAGCCATCCGTCAGGGTCGAAGGCCGCTCCTGTCGCCTCGGGCTCCTTGTAATAACCCTGCGCAAGGGCAGCACCACGAATGAGCACTTCCCCAGGGTCCCCCACTGCTACTTCGACGCCCTCCCTGTTGATGATTTTCGTCTCGAAACCCGTGGGCAATCCGACCGATCCGACCTTGTTTTCGCACGGCAGCAAAGGATTCGAGAAAACATTGCCGCCCTCGCTCGATCCCATGGCCTGAATCAGCGGCAAATGAAACTTTTTCATGAACTCGCGATGCAGCGACGGCGATATTGGCGCCGAAGAAGTCCGCAGGAAGCGAATACGCTTGAATGCGGCTTCACGACAATCGAAACGAGGTTCGTCCCGATCCAAAAGCTGGGCGACGATTGTCGGTACAATGGCCGACCACGTGCACTGGTATTCATCGAGCCAGTTCCAGAAGTGGCTGACTCTAAATTGATGGGGCACAGCGATCGATCCGCCACTAAGAAGAGCGGGGATCAGGGTAACGACCTCCGCATTAATGTGATACAGCGGAAGGACCAGCAACGAACGATCCTCGGCTGAAAGTTGGTGCGACGTAGCTACATTACCCGCGCAAGCAAGCAAAGTTTTGTGGGAATGCACAGCCGCCTTCGGCTGACCGGTACTGCCGGAGGTGTACATCAAGAGCGCTACGTCTTCGGGTGCGGGAATCGAAGGCGGCGTGTTTATGGAAGGCGTGGTCCCCATCGCAGAAATGCGATCGACGCCAGCAGGAATCAGCTCTACGTCGCGCCCAATTCCACCCATCGCCTCGCTCGCTAAACCGGCATATTGATCTTCAACGAACACCACGTTTGCGTCGCAATGGTTCAACATGTAGGAAAGTTGAGACACACCGGCGCGAACATTGAGCGGCACCGACACGAATCCGCCGTACATCGCCGCGAGAAACAATTGAGCGGTAAACAGGCCGTTGTCTAACAGTAATGCAACCTTGTCTCCATGCGTTAAGCCTAGCTGACGAAGTTTGGACGCTACAAGACCCGACTGTTGTTGCAAGTCCCGGAACGTCAGAACGCGTCCCGTTTCAGGGCTAACGAGGAACGTCGCGTCCGGCCGCGTGTCCGCCATCTCGTCGATCAAGTCACGGATGGTTTTCACGCCACCATCGGACGGACGGCGCGCGATCGTATCTTGGAGATCGGAGGTTGGTAGTTGTTGAATCAATGGGGTGAAAGATACTTGTGGCGCTTATTTCGTCGGAACCCGAAATGAATAAACCTCAATAGGATTCGCCCTGTCGAACTTCCTGTAGCCCTGCTGACTAAATACTTTGCGCATCGCATTAACGACCGTGTCCTCATTGTCGTGGGAACGGACCAATACAATGTGCTGATACCCTTGCGTTTGCTCTTCGAGCAGCGTTCCCGACGTTTCGAGCTTGGCCTCGACTTGCGGAGTTATCCGCCATCCGCGCAGATTGCGGGTCGTATAGTACTGGTAGCAAGGCGAGAGGTAATCCGGATCGAATAAAATCATCGTGTTCTCGCCTGGCTGAGCCAAACTATCGATGTACGTATCCGCCTCGCGCCACTGCTCCTTCCCGAAACGAGGATTCGAATAGTAATTGTGCAGCGATAACGCAAGGAGCACTGCCCAAATCCCGGACGCCGCCCATCCAGCATGGACTGGCCATCGCGGCCCCTCTTTCGTTGCCGCGAGACGCCACACCTCCCAGATCGTTGCTGCCACCACTATGTAAAGAAATGGCGAGCTAGGAATCAGATATCGCTCGCTGAAAAGCATCACCTTAAAAGAAACTAGAAAAGCCAGCACGACTGGCACCACGGCGATGGTGAGAACGAAAAGCAATTTGTCGCCCCAGCGCTTCCAGGCCAGCCGCACAAATGGCAACAGGATTGCCAAGCTCAACAATGAGGCGGCAAGAATCCATCCATTCGCCTTCAGGGTCTGCGGAATGTGCCGGACCGCATCGTCGTCGAGTGGAATCAGTGAGTAGCCGTACAGAAAACTGAAGAACGTTTGGGGGAGCTTGAGCAAGAGGTAGCGGCGCACCTGCCCGCCACCGGCGGCGGCGCGCAGCATTGTCACCAGCCAGGGCGAAAACAGGAGCAGCGAAACGGCGATGCTGCCGCCGGCGAGCAACGTCTGCCTGGGCCGGCGAAACAAGACGTACAAGCCATGCGCGGCAAGAAAAAAAATCGAGATGAAGTGGGCATAAAGTGCCAGCGCGCCGAGGAACGCGTAGGCCGCATAGAAGAGGTGCCGCCTCCGAGGCGAATCCGCTTCCAACGCGTTCCACAAACACAGTGTCGCCAGCAACAGAATGCTCACCAGCAGCGAAAAACATCGAGCCTCTTGCGCGTAGTAAATTTGAAAAGTCGAGATGGCCAGGTAGATCGCGGCAAGATACGCAATTCCCCGATTGAAAAGCTGACGGGAGAAACGAAAGATCAGCCACACCGAAAGCAGACTTGGCACGATGCTCAACGATCGAATGGCCGATTCACTTGTGCCAAACCAACCCATCCACGCATGCAGCAAAAGATAGTACAAGGGCGGGTTTGTAGGTTCGCTGCGCAGAACGTGGGACAGATCGCGCGAAGCGAACCACCAGGAACCCATTTCGTCCAGCCATAGGCTTTGACGGCCGAGCCCGAGGAACCGCAGCAGAGCCGCGACCGCAAGTGTGATCCCCAGACGCACTGCTGTTCCCCTGTTTATAATCCAGTTAAACATCATAATGTGGACTTGTCACGCGTGGTCGATACTCATCGCAGCACCACCTTTTCAAGCCCCGTTCCTGCCCACGATGATCAACACTTATTCCGGACACTCGGGTACGATCCGTGTCGAATCCGTTTCCTTGCCATGTGAAAGTATGTTACGCGTTCATAGTGGTCACGCCGCGACGCTGGGTTATTTCAACGCGCTGTCGAAACCTTCCCATTTCGCACTGGCGTTAGTATCCATCTCAAAAACTGTCCCGGATCCGTTCTCAAAAAGAATCGGTCCGGCGGTGGCAGGCAATCTCGCGGGATCGAATGGTTTAAAAACTACCAAATAGTCGCACGGAGGAGCCATTTGCTGCCACTGGGGATCAAGATTTCGTTCGTACCAAAAAATATTCGGAGACTTATAACTGTCGCGGAAACTGAAGAAGGGTGTCGGCGGGTTATTCTGCCTCACGAAAATGTAGGGGACAACGCCTTCTCTGAGGGCGGCATAGAGCGCGCCCTGGTGAAGAGTCGGTGCGAGCCTGCCAAGAGGGGGCGCCGTCGAGACCGGTACTACGACCTTATGCGCAGGAATTTGACTCAAGAGGTCTCGGTAATCGCGCATCTGAGTATTGTAGGGCCAGAGCTGGACGATCAAGGAAAACAAAGCGATCCAAGAGGTAGAGAGTAAGACGGTGTCTGGGCGCAGCGAGTAGCCAAGCTGGGCATCTTGGCTTTCCGCCTTGGGTTCGAGGGAGCCGAGCCACAAGAAAATGAAATAGAAAAGGTAGGGCAACATCCGAGTGTCGACGTTGTAGCCTCCGAATCCACCTTGGGGAAGAATCACATACATCACGAATAAGAACAACACGGCGAGAAAAATGTCATTTTTCAGAAATGTACGCAGCGGCTGAACCCTTAACGCTCCACGGGCGCGAAAGGTTAGAAGGACTAACGACAGAGCGACTCCCGCCACCAATGGCCAATCCCAGCGCAACGGCAAGCGCAACCAAGGCGAAGCCAGCACCAGGAATTTTCGCGAAACGGTGCCGTAGAGATAGTCAGAAGACAGTTCATTGCTCTTGCTCGAGGGCAAGACGCAAAACACGTAGCAACCTAACAGCGCGAATTGCGGGCTAAGTAACCCAATCTCGCGCAGCAGATTGCGGCGATTCTCAAGAATCGCTGCTAGTGCGGCGGCACCGCTGATTAAACACAATCCTAGATAGCCCCCTAGATGGGTGAGGTAGCAAGCGATAACTATGAGCGTGTAGAGGACGTATCGGCCGATAGCACTACGTTCGCCGTTTTTCCGAATCCTGTGACCGAGCGCTAAGGCCACCAAGGAAAGTCCGAAGCTACGCTGATAAGCGAACAATCCCAAGGCGAAAAACCAGCCGGATGCAATCAGGATCGCAAGCAATGTGAGGGTGCGCACCTGCGGGGAAGATTGAAGGCGAACCTTCGCCAGATACCATCCGCTCGCGACTACGATCAGGAACGTTATTACTGTCCAGAGGAGTCCGTTCGCGATAATTGGGAGAAAGGTACTGGTAACCGCCGCTAAGAGATCCCACAAAATATAAGGGGTGAACATCCACTGGAACACGTAGTGCTGGTTGTAGTAATCGTTGGACGAGAACAACATCTTTCCAAGGATGGTGATACGCGTCAGATGGTTGGGGAGATCACTCCATGGGAGACCCGTGAGGGCGAGTAGCGCCGCCGTGTAGACAGCTAAAAGTAAGATTGGAGATTTCCTTGAGGTCAAGTTCACTCCGGAATTGCGATCTAGCAATCGCTCAACTTGTTTGCGCAATTTCGCTGCGCCATAGAAGTATCGCTGTCAGTGAGTGTGTGGCGCCGGCTTGGGACGTGCTGCGGATGTGCCCGTTCCGAGATTGGATTTCTAAGCCCCGCTACGCACCCTGGCCCTGCGCCACGTGGTGAATGAAGTTATTCCGTAATTCCAAACCGCGCCAACCGCCAAACCGCAGGCGCCGGCGATATACCACGGTATTCCCAGGTCCTTCGCCGATTTCGCGATATGGAGATTGATGACCGCGCCAAGCGAACAGGCAGCGTAGAATGAAGCCAGACCGGTGACGATTCCCCATCTTTTTAATCTGCGATCCCGATAGGTCATGCTGTTATTCAAAAAGAAATTTCCCGTCATGGCGATGAAAGTGGTGATGACTTGCGCCGTTAGAAAGTCCAAACGGAAAGCCAGGACCAGCACAGACAGCACGACGGAAGCCAGCAACACGCCTACCACACCGACGGCGCCGAAGATAAGAAACCGTACCGGCACGAGGTTACCGATTTTCTTATCGAGTACCAATTGCACAAATTCGAGGCAGACAGACACGTCGAGTTTGCTGGAGCCGTGCGCGCGTTCGCGAAACGTGTATGGGATTTCGCCGATGCGCAAGGGACGCCGCGCCGAAGCGACCAGGTCAACCAGGAGCTTGAAACCGATGCCAGAGGTGGACCGAATCACTTCTTCGAGATAATCGCGGGTCAGAACAAAAAAACCGCTCATTGGATCGCTGATGCGCATTCGCAAGATTGACTTGCTGAGACGCTGCCCGAGATTGCTCAAAAGCACTCGATGCCACGCGAATTCTCCCATGCTGCCGCCAGTGGCATTGCGAGTGGCCACAACGAGATCGAGTCGGTCGTTTTTTAGGGTGGCGAACATCCGTGGCAGAATTCGTTCGTCATGCTGGAGGTCGGCATCCATGACGGCGATGTAGGGCGCCGCGGTTGCCATCATCCCCTCGATGCAAGCCGACCCCAGGCCGCGCCGATGAACCCGCTGGATAACGTGAACGTTGGTGCTGTGTCTGGCGATCTCGCGAATACAATCGGCGGTGCCATCCCGGGAATCGTCATCGACGAAAATGACTTCGTAGTGGATTCCCGTTAACGCCTCGGCCAGCCGGTCCAGAATCGGCCAAATATTCTCACGCTCCTCGAATGTGGGGATCACGACCGCGAGTTCGAGCGGTGCCGCGGAAATGTCCAGATCCTTCCAGGCAGTCGAATTTTGCAGCGCGCTTGCCGAGGCGTGCATGGCTATGTCCTAAACTTTAATCCCGCGCCAAGACGTTTCCGTATCCGATGTATCGGCATGCAATTTCTCATCCCCGTTTACTAGCGCAGTCAATTCGCGTTTGCTGGCCTGAACAAAGGATTTCCGCGTGATCGGGAACAACCCGCGACAACTCTTCCGGAACAGGACATTTTCATATATCTCCATCATTCTGCTGGCGGCGCTGCCGATATTCAGTTTCTCGGTCGCGAACTTCGCGGCGCGAGATCCCAATTCGCGCCTCAACGATTCGTTTTCGATCAGCGTCCTCAGTTTTGCGGCGAGATCGCCGGCATCGCCGGGTCGGAAGAGCAGACCTCGTTCATCGTTTCCAATCAGTTCCGGAGTGCCACCGACTCGAGAGCCGATCACGCAGCATCCGCATGCCATCGCTTCCAGGATAGTGTTCGAGAACGCTTCCGAGGTTGAGCAAGAAACAAAAATACCCAAGGCCCGAAGAAACAGCGGGACCGATGGCGTAGCCGGCATAAACACACAGTCGTCCTTGAGTTCCAGTCGGTGGCTATTAGCCTCTAATCTCGGAAGTTCCGGACCGCTCCCCACAATCAGCAGCTTCATCCCCGGCTTAAGATGGCGAACGCGAGCGAAAGCATCCTGGAGTAGTTCGAGAGCCTTTTCAGCTCGCAGAACGCAGACTGTTCCGATCACGAATGAAGCGTCTTCGACTGGAGCGGGTTTGCGGCCCTCGGCCGGATAGAACTGGGTCGTATCGACGCCGTTGTAGCAGAGCTGGATTCGTTCCGACTCGACGTGCTCATCGTCAATCATGTGGCGGCGCATGGCTTCGCAATTCACGACTACGGTGTCGACGATCTTGTCGGTCCAGCGTAGCTGGCGAAGAGTGCGCCCATCCACAAGGCCACGGCTGCCGAGCACGCTCGACAACACTGCGGGCACGCGAAGAGCCCGCGCAATTGGAGCCAGGAATACGGCACTCGAATCGTATGCATGCACGAGACAAATCCCATTCTCCTTGATGTATCGCCGCACCCGCATCGCGGCGGGAAGCGCAGTCGGCGACTTCAAGGAAAAAAAGGGAACGTGGAGAAATGGAATGCCCGCGCGCTTGAGTTCTTCAAACCTCATTCCCTTGGCCTGGTAACTGGCGACATGAGGCTCAAACCTTGAGCGATCGATCCTGAGCGCGATCTTCGTTACGTCCCTCTCAATTCCGCCGTAATTCAACTCCCGAACGGTAAGCAGGATTGGAATGGGTTTGGGCAGGCCCATCATTCCGCGATCTCTGCGTAAACCGATTGAATCGTTTTCGCGGGATTGCCCACCGCGACAACTCCCGCTGGGATCTCTTTGACCACCACACTGCCTGCTCCAATGGTCGTCCCGGGCCCAACGTTCGCCATGACGATCGCCGACGATCCAATCCAGCAATCGGCACCGATCAGAATCTCGTCGTCGGCCGCGACCGAGAGCCGCCCCTGTGCGTCGCGCACGTGCCCGTGCCGCCCTCCGGGGATCTCGACATGCGACGCAATCTGCGTCCGGGCCCCGATTCGCGCGCGACCGATCATACAAAATGCGCCGATCGAAACAAACGGGCCCACGCACGCGTTGCGCCGCGAAAAAAAAGTTCCGAAACCGATTGTCGTGTCGATCGAACATCGCTGAAGTGTTAATTTGTAGAACGCCGCTCGGCAAAAATTCCCGATAAAACCCGGCATCAGAGCTTGAAAGTGCGCGAAAAGCGTGTAGAGACGTTCGATTCGTCCGAAGCCGCAAAGCAGAGCGCTCGGAAATACTACCGCCAGCGCGGCAGCTTGTGCGAGCCTCTTGAGCACCAGACGCGCGCTCACGGAGTTTGCCCCCTCATGGCGCGGTTCTCTCACTGTCAATAGAACCGGAATTGGCTGTGGCGGACTCGTACTACTGTTTTCCGGCGGCGCGTATTGTCGTGTATCAATTCCCATTGGTGCACGCCTGTGCAAAAATGGAACTTATCGATTCGAAATAGGCTTGCGGAGATTTTTGCGCCACAACCTGCCGGGCGGATCTTACTAAATAGTTGCGAAGTTGTTGATCCTTTAGAAGCTCGGAAGTCGCGGACGCCAAAGCAGCTACGTCATTTTTTTTGACTAGAATCGCATCCCTGCGGCTCGTAACAACTTCGGGGACTCCGCCCACGGCCGTTGCAACCACCGGGACACCCGCTGCCATCGCTTCGAGCAAGACATTGGGGCATCCCTCACTCAGAGACGGCAAGACGAACACGTCAGCAATCCCGTAATAGGGGCCGATGTCGTTTTGCTGGCCTACGAGTCTTACGATATCGGTCAGATTCAATCTGCGGCAGAGTTCTTCGATTCGCGGCCGCTCCGGGCCGTCCCCTACCAAGACCAGGCGCAATGGCAAATTGCCCGCCAGTTCACGCATCCTGGGGAATGCCCTGACGAGATCGGCATGCCCCTTTTCGTGCGAAAGGCGGCCAACGCACAACAGCACGCGCGTCCCGTCGCCGAACCCGAGCCGTTTACGCAACTCTGATTTTAGTTTCCTCGATACCGGCGCGCACGGACGAATCGGCATGTGTTGCACGTGAATGTGTCCAGGCTGCACATTCCTGCGGGCAAGCTCTTTGACAAACGCCGCGGAACTCGTGAGAACGCAGTCGGCTCCGCGAAGGGACCACCTGTCGAACTGATTGTAAATTCGCGCCCTGGTGTCCGTGGTTGTATACCCATGGTGAAACGCGACCCATGTCCTCGATCGGCTCAGGCCAGCCCACCGCACCAGGAAATGGGACTTTACGCTGTTGGACCAGATGAGGTCCGTACGTCTGTTCTCAACTGCAGCGCGCAATTGCGGGATGATATTCATGTCGAATCGGCCGCGCTCGTAGATAACATCGAGCGGCATGCCCATGCCTCGAATCGTCTTTGTCAGATAATTCTCGCCCTGTCCCCGGTCGAATGTCAGAATCGATAAATCGATCTCCGGAAGGCCCGGCCGCCCGTGAGCCGCTTCCCTGGCAAATTCCAGAACCGCTTTCGCCGGTCCGGTAATGGACTGGGCCTCCAGCATTGCCATGACACGAATGACGCTCACGACTCAATACACGCTTTGAACGGATTCGTGCGACTCAGACTCGACGAGGTTTGCGTGAATGTCGGACAACCGATCTCCTATCGCGGACCAGTCATACACCCGGCACACCAGCGCCCGCGCGGCTTGAGAGAGACGAGTTCGGGTTTCCGCTGAGGAAACGACTCGGCTGACGGCCGCCGCGATTTCCCGGACGTCATTTGCCAGCAGTAGGTGAACGTCGTCTTTGACTTCAATCCCTTCGGCACCCAACGGCGTCGATACGACCGGGACACCCGCCGCCATGGACTCCAGAATCTTAAGTCGTGTGCCACTGCCGCAGCGAAGCGGGACAACTGTCGCCACGGCGGATGCGTAGAACGGGCGCACATCGTCAACCGTTCCCGTCACGTGGATGCGATCCGACGCTAGTGCGCGGACTGCGGGTGCCGGGTCACGGCCTACAATCGTGAACTGCAAGTTAGGATAATTTTGGGATATTTCCGGCCAGATCGTGCGTGAGAACCAGAGTACAGCGTCGATATTGGCGTGATAGGCCATCCATCCGACAAACAGAATTGTTCGTTTCGAATTGCATGGGCCAGCCTGGCGACAAGCTTCCGCGATCTTTTCTTTAGTGAAAAAGCCGGTATCGACGCCGTTCGGTATGACCTGGATGTTCGCATCCGGGCGTCGGGCGAGCAGCTTTTGCCGTTCGCGTTCGCTGGTGACTGTGTGCGTGGCGCAGGCGGAGAGCAGGTCGTTTTCCGCGCGCTCAATCAGTTTCGCCGTCCGCCTAGCCACCGTTTGCTTCAGCCAATTTCTCGTTCTCTCAGCATAACGCCACATCAGCTCGGATTCGATATTGTGCCAGTCGACAACGATCTCCCGACATCCTGGCGCTTCCTGGATGATCGGAAGGTACTTTGCCAAATGCACTCCCTCGATCTGCACGGTGTCAAATGTGTGCGACCGCAGCACCGCCGCCAATTGGGAAGCCGAGCGCTCCGACCAACAATTCAACACGGTGATTGGCGTTGGGCCAACCATGCCACGTAAAATCCTGGACGGAGTGTACGCGCGGCCTTTGTCCAGGGTGACAATGCGCTTGAAACCAGAATCGCGTGGATGGAGGCATCGCTCTTCTTGAGCATGGCGCATTTCCACAAACGTGACGGAAGAGCGCATGGACAGGCGCCGCGCCAACTGGTAGTTGCGCAACTGCGCGCCGCTGTTCGCGGGCCACATCCGATTGGGAGCGAAGTAAAGTGTTGTCATGTCATCCAGGGAGTGACGCTTAGTCTCTAAGTATCCACTCTCGCAATTACTACGGGCCGGTTAGACTTTGACGGACGGATGTACTGGACAGTATTTGTGTAGTAATGGCAGACCGAACCGTTCAGCACACAATCGGGGTACACCATCAACCGCGTGACGTCTGTGCGACCGACATAGCCGTCAGCAGCATGAACCACTGGTTTGCATCCGTCGGCAAGTCTCCGTGCTCCCTTTCTCGACACGAGATACGCGGCCGCAGAGCCGGTGTACGCGTCACCGTAATAGAGAGAACCGGAGATCCGCCGGCGTGGTGGTCCGTTTTCGATGAAGGAGTTTAGGAACACAATGTCCCAGCCGGGCGGGAAGGCGCCGAGATCCAGGCGATCCATCCGTGAGGGGATGAACAGTGTATCGTCCTCGACGACGATGGAAACTTCGTGTCCGCTCGCTCCGATGATTTCGTAGGCACGACCATGTGACAGAGAGCAGGCGATCTCGCTCGGGGTTAGGGAGCGATTGTGAAATCTTCTTGCTGCAGCGTCGTCGTAAAGACCTTGCAGCGCAAGTTCGGAAAGATCGAGATTGAAACCGGCGATGGCATCGACAAATTCGAAGGACGCAACTCCCATCTGTGCGACTTGGCGCTCGACGATCCGCCGGCGTCGAGTCGCGGTGGTCATGCTCACGCAGTAGATCGGAAGGTTGCGAATCGCCTCATTGCGCAGCCGGCGAGTTGGCCAGTAATCGAACTGACTGAACACTATGTTACGTGCGATAGCTGGCCCTTTGACAACCACGGCGCGAGCTTTCTTCAGTAGATTCTTAACGCCCATTAAGCTTTCCCTCGGTGACATGTCAGTTTCGAACGCCAGCATCGAGTAGCCCAATTCGATAGCCTGAGTTTTCTCCGGGCTTACCCACGCGGGGATTGGAGGGTGCAGAAACGATATTCAGCATCTCTCGCATCGTTACGAAGCGGATTAAATTTTCCGTTTGGCTCCGTGGGCCGCCTACCGATTTCGTGAGGAATTCTTGAACCAAAGACGCAAGCGATCCGCACGGTACTCTCTGAGTGACAGTTAGTTATTTCGGACGGCCACGATATCAGTCGCTTGGCGGTGAAGATGATATCCAAGTTTCGCCAGAAGCATTACGGCTTCTGCTAGTTCCCGTCTGCTTAGGTTGACGTGTTCGAACCTGACGATTGCCGGACAGTATGCGTTAAAATCGAATAATTTGAGAATCTCCCAATCGAATCCTTCGGCATCGATCTGGAGCAAGTCGACCCGGCCAATCGAATGTCTTGCGATCAGCGTCTGAAACGTAAGCGCCGCCACGTCGATTTCTTCGATCTCTGCGTGACGTCCGATTCGAGACTCGAGGACTTCGCGACGAAATGTAGTGAGAAATGAATCATGCTCCCCGTTTTCTGCCTTTGTGCAGTACATCTTGGCTTCCCCATCCTTGTGGGAAATCGCTGCGTTTTCGAATATTAGTTGCGGTTCTGAGGCGTAGTTCTCCTTTAGTTCCTTGAATACGAGGGGTTGGGGCTCAATTATTACTCCGAGCACTTAATTGGTGACACTTTTCAACGGGCGGCGTACTGGACATGGCGTTCGCGAAAATAGCGCTTCACTAGCTTGGGCCGGGCCTGTGTGATCCGCAGGTAAGAGCGCACGTTGCCCATCATTTCCTGGACGTTCACGGGACGGACACGGCCGAGCGCATTGGTCTTCACATCTTGATTGAGCAATTCATCCGGATTCAGCTCCGGACTGTACGACGGCAAGCAGAAAATCCGGATTTGTTCAGCGTGCTCGGCCAGCCAGCGGCGCACCGATCGAGACTTGTGTACCGGGTGGCCATCCACAATCAGAAATATTTTCCGCCTGGTCTTCCGCGTCTGGCGCAGCAGACGGTTGAGAAAATTCAGAAACACCCGCGCCGTGAAACGCTGCCGGAAAATCATGAAGGACAATCGCCCCCGATTGGTGATCGAAGAGATCATGTTGCAACGAAAACGCTGGCCGGTGCCCAGTACGACCGGCGTCTGCCCGCGACGTCCGTAGCTTCGTCCCGCCTGATGGTCCGAACGCAGCCCCATCTCGTCCAGCCAATGAATTTGCGCCTTCCACTGTCGCGCCTGCGCTCGAATCGCAGGATATTCTTCCTCCAGCCATTTCCGCACGGCCACCGGATCTTGTTCGTACGCGCGTCGCACCGGCTTCTGTGGGGTCAGCCCCCAGGCCCGCAAATAGCGCCCCACCGTCCATACCGAAACTTGCACATTGAATTTCCGCGACAACAGCTGTTGTACTGCTTCTCGGGTCCACAGGGCGAACGGCAAGCTCAACTGATCGGGGCAGCCGCTGAGGATCATGCGCACCGTAGTCGCCGCCTGATGCGGAGCCAAACGCGACTGCCGCGGACGTCCCCGCCGCCGCGCCTGCAGCGCCCGGCTTCCTTCTCGTTCTACCAGTTGCATCCAGCGGTTCACCGTAGGGCGAGCCACCGCGAAAATCCGAGCCGCCTGGCTTTGAGATAGACCGTTTTGAACCGCTTTGACGACTCGCCGACGAAGGTCTTCTTGAGCTTCTGCCGGCAGCGAGCGAGCATCTCGATTTCCCATGGTCAGACAGTAGCACAATTCTATCCATATGTCATCTATATTATGCTCCGATTAGTAAGACACCGGACAAGTGATATCGGATCACAAACTCGTGAATCGGGTCGTCATTGACGCCATTGTGCGCCCCAATTTGGACGAAGAAAAAATCGCTTCCTGCGCGGACCAT
>JBEKCU010000060.1:0-16955 GCA_050014735.1 Candidatus Acidiferrales bacterium
AAAGTCTTCGCGAATATCGTGAAGTACATCCGAATGGGGGCGAGTTCCAATTTTGGAAACATGTTCAGCGTTCTGGGCGCCAGCGCTTTCCTGCCGTTTCTTCCAATGGCTCCGATTCAAGTGTTAACGAATAATCTCCTGTACGATTTTTCGCAGGTGCCGATCCCAGCCGATTCCGTGGACGAGGAGCAAGTGACACGGCCGCGGCCTTGGAACATCGACGAAATCAGGCGTTTCATTCTCTTTATTGGCCCGATCAGCTCGATCTTTGATTATACGACCTTCTTCGTCATGCTCTATATTTTCCATTGTTGGGACCGCTCGCTCGCGCCGCTGTTTCAGACGGGTTGGTTTGTCGAGTCCTTGATGACGCAGACACTCATCATCCACGTCATTCGTACAAATAAGATCCCATTCCTGCAGAGCCGTGCGAGTTGGGCGTTGACGGGCACAACGTTTGCCATCATGGCGTTTGGAATCTGGCTGCCCTATTCCCCCTTGGCTTCCGCGCTGGGCTTCGTGCACCTGCCAGGATTGTACTGGCCTATTTTGCTGGTCACACTGCTTGGCTACATGGGCCTTACGCAGATGATCAAGGTGTTCCTGCTGCGCAAGCATTGGATCTAAATGGACATTCCCGTTGACGGCAACCGAAACAAGGAGAATTCCAGAATGCCTGTAACCAGGAAAGAATTGCACCGCACAGACCGCATCGGATGGCTGCGCGCAGCAGTACTGGGGGCGAACGACGGCATTCTATCCACATCGAGTCTGGTTCTGGGTGTCGCAGCCGCGCATGCGACTCACGCCAACATTTTGGTCGCCGGAGTTGCCGGACTGGTGGCAGGGGCCATGTCTATGGCTGCTGGCGAGTACGTTTCAGTCCACTCGCAGGCCGACACGGAACGCGCGGAACTGGCTCTGGAGCGCGCGGAACTTAAGTCAGACGATAAGGGCGAGCATAAGGAACTGGCGGCCATCTATGTCGCACGCGGGTTGGATATTGCGCTCGCAAAAAAAGTCGCCGAGGAGTTGATGGCACACGACGCGTTGGGCGCTCACGCCCGCGACGAACTCGGCATCAACGAAACTTTTCGTGCGCGTCCGATTCAAGCTGCGTTGGCATCGGCTGCCAGCTTTGCCGTCGGAGCGGCCATGCCCATTCTTGTCACGACCATGTCCCCGGCGGCGGCCTTGATTCCGCTTGTTTCTCTAACTTCACTGGCGTTCCTTGCGCTTCTAGGTGGGTTGGCTGCACGCGTTGGCGGGGCAGGCGTGACGGTGGGTGCAATCCGCGTCACTTTTTGGGGTGCGCTGGCCATGGCCGTGACTGCGGGCGTCGGATGGCTGTTCGGAACAGTAGTGTGAGCGGGACTAACAAGAAGTCTTCGTCAGGCTACTCCCAAGGTCAAAAACCACGCTTTCTTTTCCTCTCTTTTCATTGTCTCGGATTCACTGATATTCCCGCAACTTCTCGAAATTACGTCCATTCCGAGTTTCGATTCTCACCGTACTTCGAGCGAAATCGTGGCAGGCCCAGCATCCGTCAAGAATCCTGCCCTCCTGTTTGGGTACGAGGTCGGGGACAAGCAAAAGCGTGGAAACTGAGCGGTTACCTTCGGAAGCGACACTAGGCAAACGAGATATAGTTTTTGACTTCACCTCTCATAATCCGAAGGTCGTTGGTTCAAATCCAACCCCCTCGGGCGACTTCCGCCCAGTCGCCATGGCTCAGAAGCAAATCCCCCGGCTGCTAGCCCACTTTTTCAAGTGCAGCCAACGCGCCGGGGGGTTGCGACCACCTGACCGAGTCTGAAGAGAGGCTTCACGACGTGATCCAGGAACCCGCCCAGTCGGCCTCTTTGTCACATGGATAAGCCAAAACGAGCAAACGCGATGTGTTTGGGACTTTTGGAAAACTTTTCCAGAAGTTGAGTCCCGGAGCCGAAGGCGCAAAGGAGAAGAATGCCGCGTCCAAAAGTTCCGCCGGATAATCGCAGTTCAGGCGCTACAATGGTCAACTATTCTCATGCAGCATTCGACCTTAGTCGCGATAGGTGTCCGGTGGCTTAGCAGACAGTGCTCCGTGGTGCTGTACGAATTTGCCACACCAGCCGACGAGAACCCCGACGTGATCGGTTGGGCTCCCGGGTCGGGTTCTGTCCTCGTCGAATGTAAATTGACTCGGTCAGATTTCTTAAGAGACTCGACGAAGAGTGTTCGGAGGCATCCTAGCGCCGGAATGGGCCATCGTCGCTATTATCTATGTCCACCCGGTTTAATCCAAGTGAAGGAACTTCCGCCGAAATGGGGACTGCTCTGGGCCACCAAGGGGCAAGTGATTGTGAAACGCGAAGCGCGGGGACATCCAGAGAGAAATCTTGCTGCCGAGGTCAGCTTCCTAAGTTCGATGCTCAGACGGGCACAGATACGAATCGGTAGCCGACCTCTCTCGGAATGGCTGAGGGGCGAGAATCGCCTTGAGGCAAAACGTGGGATCCCGCCAACCGGAAATCGCGCAATTCGAAGAGTTAGCCTCGCATCGTGTTCCTCGGCGGAGGAAAACTCCTGATTGCTTCAACGGCGCTCTCTTGTGCGGCAGTCTGGCTCATGGTTCGGACGATTAGCTGTAAGGAACTTCCGTGACGCGAAGGCCAAAGCGAGCGAATGGCAGCGCCACAAATAACCGGGCAGAATTCGGCCTATTAACGGACTTCACGCGGTATCCGAGCGAAAGTTTCGCGCCGGTACTTTCACCTGCAAGACTTCGAGTCCGCACGGGCCTCCCATATCATTGCGACGGACTTAACCGCGTATTTGCCACCCTGTTTTTAGCAACTTCATACCGCTCTCCGTAGCGCTGAAACTTGCGATTTGGTGTTCGTCCCTTTGGAATTGCGTGAGCGGGCGAAGGACTCACGCGGCGAAAACTCGTGGCAAAACGGGATATGTCAGAAAGATAGCCTACTTTGTCCTTATGAGCGGCGCTCGAGACAGAAGCGGAATCTCCCCGCATTGACATCCCGGCACACGTGGATAACTGGGACGAGTATTTCTTGAACATCGCCAGGGTCGTTTCCATGAAGTCTAAAAACCCGAAGTGTCCTGTGGGCGCGATGATTGTGTCAGAAGATAACATTGTCCTGTCCACGGGCTTCAATGGCTTGGCGCGGGGTGTTCATGATGATGAGCAGACAACGGGACAAACGCGCCTCCGGCGATTGCTCGTATCACACCATTAGACCGCGAAGAAAGGCATGTCGGGGCCAACCGGTCTGTCCCAATCGGATCCGTTGCGGCGTACTTGGTGGGAAGAGCCGTTTTCGATTCCAGAGGGAAGGGACAGTGGATCGGATACCTGCCCTACCTGGCTGGTATCACGGGTACTTTTTTTCCGGTACTCCCGTTGGCGCAACGGCTTATTTCACATTTCGCTCGACCTCCTTCCAGGAGCAAGCGATTCCCAATGCCGTCGTAGAGCCGCTTGAAATTCACGTGTACCTCAATAGCAATCCGGATGGTAATTTCCTGTCATCTGACGCATTCTCCGACGGCCAGATGATTGCCCGGCTGCAGCCCGAGCGCGCTATGGGTACCGATACTGGATCGCTGACGTTCGCAGCGGGTACGTACAACGTGGTATCCGCAGTGGATTTTGCGTTTCAAGGACAGACCTACAACATACGGGACCTCACCCGTTCCATGACGATTGCTCTGACGTTTGGAGTACCCGTGCCGGGAGAGTCCGCTGGAAGCCCCGCGTTCGTGTCCTCCTTTGGAGGTTACGCGCTCGCCGTTGGAAGAACAGATAGCGAAGCGAGGTGAATTCACGGCTTCAACATTGGGACTCTCTTCCGACATACGATTCCAGTTTTAGCTTCTAACCCTGCGGCGAACCTAAGTTCCGATACTCCCATTTATCAGGTGTTGTCCGGCTCACGTAGACTTCAGTACGGCGAAATCCTGGCACAGTCTGGGTCGCAATGCCGACTAAATTCCCGAGCCTCGAATCAAGCAAGGAGCCGAAGGCGTACATCGGCCGTCGGCTCCTGCCAATTGTTATGACCCCACTATTCGCGCATGGATGTATCCCAGACTAAACAGCGCTGTCCTCCCGACTAGTGACCGAAGTCAAATAGCTCGAACAGGTCACTAATCGCCGGGCCGTTAACCGGCACATAAGGGTTGTCCCGGTGCGTGACCGGGTTGGGGAAATTGTCACGGCTGCGGTTTGTGACGGGAGCAAGCTTCCAGTTTCTCTCGATGAATTTGAGGATGGAAACGTGATCCGAATAATTGTGCGCGATGTGGCCGCCTTCGGAGTACTTGGATACCACCAGAAGCGGAATGCGCGTGCCGTCGCCGAAGAAGTCCAGAGGCTGAACATAACCGGAATCGTAGTAGCCGCCGCCTTCGTCGAAGGTGATGAAGATCGCCGTGTCGTCCGCATAGTTAGAATCCTTGACTAAGTCGACGATTTTCTTTGTGAAACCTTCGAACAGATCGAGCTTCGAGGACGCTGGATGGCCGTCCACGAAACCGCTGGGCTTGACGAAGGAAACGGCCGGCAGAGTTCCGCCTTGAATGTCGGAGTAGAGATTGGCCGTGTCCTGGATGTGCGCATTGCGGACCGTCGCGTCGGCCATGATCGAAGTGTCGTACTGGAACGGATTGCAAATGTTGCAGTACTCATCCGCTTGGCCGGGAGCAATGAGAGCAGAACCGAGTTGATTTTCCTGGCCCACTGCTCCGTAGTTGATCTGGTACGGATCGGGCACGTAAGCGTTCCACTGGTCGCCGTAATACTTCCACGAAATCTTGGCGGCGATGAGTGAGTCGCCAATACTCGGCGTCGAGGAAGGAGGAATCGTGAATACGGTGTTGAGCGGGCTTTCGTCCGTAAACGCATTGGCGCCATTGCCAAAGTAGCCGGGGTTGTAGTTGTTCAACAAGTAGTAATGACCCGTTTCGCAGCGTGGATCGATGGGGCGGGGAAGCGATCGGAGATATTTTACGATCTCGGCGACTCCGGGCTGGGTCGAGTCCGCGCAGTTGCTATAGGATCCTCCGCCGTACGATGGCGAGCCGTACGAACCGCCGCCATAGCCATCCTCGGTGTACCAGTTGTTGGTGCCGGGGAGGGGATTCGGATTCTCAACTTCGTCCACAACGCCGGCATTCAGCGTTCCTGGATCGACGAGCGTGTTGTGAGGAGGTACCAAGGCGTTGCCATTGCCATCGCTGAACCAGATCGCATCGCCGTGGCCGAGCAGGATATGGTTCGCGCCCGTGCCGCCATCGGCCGCTTGGTGGAAGTTATCGCTCATCGAATAATGATCCGCGAGGTGCTTAAAGTAAGGCGCATCGCCCTGCTGGACATTGTAGAAGGCCATGGACGTCGAGCCTTCACCGGTTGTTGTAGTCGGACTGGGCGCATATTCGGTGCTGAAGGTTGCCGCCTGTGGCAGGCCGTTCGTGCCGGCGCCAACGGTCACTTCCACCCAGGGGAACAAACGGGCGTTGCAGCCCGAATTATTGTTGTCCGACTTAGCTCGGTCCGCGCTGCAATTCAACTGCTGCCACATCTGGTAGAAACGATGGACCGGGCTTGCCGCATAGTCGTTGTATACAAAAGTAGTTCCGTTGGTAATTTGAAACGGACCCGTTGGCAGGGAACTGACATTCGTAATTCGTGTGTCAGGAATTTCCGACGCCAAACCAGTGCCTCCGGAAGTAAGGTCCGGGTAGTAGCTCGTCGGCAGCCCGTTCTCAGTTTGTTCAGCGAGGGTAACGCTGTCACCCGGAATATAGGAGTCTTTCGGCCCTCCCACAAGTGGCGCCGGCAGGACGTTATTCGGGAACGTGGACTTGGCCGGGTTCAACAGAAAGGTGTCGGGAGCCGCGTCCGTAGCAGCAAGTTGCTCCGCTTTCTTGAAATTGGGGCCGGGAGTGCCGTCGTCCTTGATGATCCGTTCTGAAAGCAGATTCAGTACAGACTCGCCTTCTTTCGGCTTGTACGTGGCAAACACGTGGTCAAAGCTGCGGTTCTCGCCGATGATAACGATAACGTGTTTGATGGGTGTGCGGGTATTTGAGTCGTGGTCGTGAGCCTGCGGATAGTCGTGCCGGCCGTCCCACGAACCGCCCGAGTTGCCATCCTGCGAATAATCGCGGCCCTGGTCGTATTTCGGGCCGTGATCCTGTCCGTCGTGGCCGTCTCCCGCCAAGAGCGAACCGGCCAGGGGACCTCCGATCGTGAATTGGAACAGCGCAATCGATACAAATGCGATGCGGATACCGTGCATTGTCTGTGACGCGACTTTCTTGAACGTCATGCATCCTCCTTCGAAGTGTGCGGTGTTTTCTTCCGGTGCAGCGCTATCTTTTAGTCGCTATCTATTTCGCCTTGATTGGATTCGTGTGAACGAAAAAACAAAATGAAGAAATCCGATCGGATGAAATCAATTGCCGCACGCAACTATTGTCCAGTGAAAAGCGAGTAGTTGTTTCTTTATTACAGCGATAAATACATATTGTGATAATTATATGACCGAGAGAATTTTGGCGGCGGGGAAGCTACTTCGCTCCGCACAGGATTCGCGTGACTATCGTGCGCGAAGGCAGGCCTTTTTTTTGGAGACAGAGCCGTTGGTTTCGGAAGTGCGCCCGGGACCGGCCGGGTCTACACGAATCAACCCCATCATTCCGCCATCCTCGTGTTCCAGCAGATGACAGTGGTATACAAAAGTACCGACGGTATTCGGATCGCGAAAATCCATCCGCAATCTGACGCTGGGGTATACGAGCGTCTTGCCGTTGAAATAGGGAACGTTCACGGTGTCGCGGAGAAAGGGCTCATTCACGGGCTTACCGGCATAGTCCAGCAGCATGAAGTGCAGCTGATGAATGTGGAATGCGTGCAGCTCGTTCGATCGATTCTCGATAATCCAATCTTCCACCGTTCCCTGCTTGGCAATGATGTTCGGTACACTCGAGTGCGGATCGAAGGGTGCAGGCGGTTGGCCATCCACCGTGAGGAAAAAAGCGGTGCCGCTGTTGGGATTGGCCGGATCGACTACCTTCTCGGAAAAGTACAGCCTCCGGGTGCGCACGGGAGTCACGATTCCCAGCGATGGCATTTTGGGTGGGGGAAGCGGCTCGGGCGACGCGGTAAGCTTCGAGCGCGGCTCCGGCGCATCTCCGGAAGGCATTATTGTGGCAATCGTGCGGTTGGTGTCGTTTTCGCCGCCCGGCCCCGTATCCACGCTTCGCGTCACCAGAAGCCCTTTCGTGCCCGATGGAGGCCCCTTTACAATGAATTCCACACGCGCCCCGGGCGGCACGCCCAGGTGCGTCTGCCAATCGACAAAATCTCCCAAGGTTCCATTTTCGTTCAGCGGCACGCCGTCCAGAGCCACCAGGCCAAGTTCTTGAGCCTTGCGATTAAATAGAACTTCCAAATTGAGGTATGTGATCGCCGAGGCGTTCAACACTCGCCAGAGTTGCCGCTCCTCGGGTTTCATCTCAATTGCAGCAGGCGGATAGTCGGGATACGGGACAGGCACAAAATTGATCGAGAGATCTTTCGCCGGTTTGCCAAAGCCCGTACCGTTATTTGCAGCGTCTCCATCCTGCTCGATGAGGTTCTTGGGAACCACAGGTTCCGATTTCGCGGGCGGCGCATTCGGGTTCAGCAGATCCTGGTCGCGAATAATGAGCACTCGTTCGGGCAGCCCGGCCACCTGCTTATTGGCACGCTCGATTCCCTCGATGATTAACGCTCCAGAGGCACCGCCTAATACTTGGGCTTTCGTGAACCCATGGATGTGCGGATGATACCAATACAATCCCGGCGGGGCGTCTGCCGGAATGCGAAACCGATACTCGAATGGCGGATCGCTGGGACGGATCGACGTGTGCAAAACATCGTCCTGATGACAGACAGGGGGAACGATCAAACCGTGGAAGTGAAGATTGGTCGATGTCGAAGTCATCGGCCCAGTCACGCACGGGTCCTGATTATTCTTGTCCTCGTGCATCCCGGCATGGCTGTGCATTGCGGGTGCGGCTGCACGATCCGAGTCGATCAAATCATTCTTCAAATACAGGACTAAAAGATCGCCCGGCTTGAGTCTTAGATTGGGCGATTGGTTGCCGTTCTCATCGATGTAACAATAGCGAGTCCCGCCGGCTGCTCCGATGTCGTTGTGAATCGTCAGATCGACTTTCAGCACGCCATTTCGGCTGCGCAAATCTTCCGGCTCTGGAACGGCGCTCCCAGCCGGGGGGCGATAGCAAATACCACTCGGCGCCTGTTGAGCACGCAGGCCCGGATTGAATAGTGCCGCGATTACGCAAGCGAATGCGATGAAGACAAACTTTTTCAACGTGGAGCCTGCTTCCAAGCCTCGCCTTCACTGTCTTTTGGCGCACTATACTCAGGTTCGTTCACAGTCTCTCCGAGCCAAATCAATTCTTGGTGAATGGAATCTTAAATTACTGACAATTTGGGCTTCATCTCACCGCGGTCAGGCTCCCGTCTCGATCTTTTAAAATCTATACTTTATTCCAGAGTCCTCGTTGCATTTCAATTTTTCATCGATCTCCTAATCGAGACCCCGAGATTTCTCGTCATCGAGAACGCCGCTACTGATGGAATACGCGGTGCTTTACGTCCGGCCAAAATTCCTGAAACGTATTGCTTCCCATTCTCGCCAGGAACCCCATGAATGTGCGCAGTGCCGCAAGCGAAATGAGCCACGTTCCCTTCAGCGTTTCCCCCACACTGGTTTGGGCGATGCCCTACCCTTCGCCGCATCCCCCTAATCCTTACTCTGGTGGTCGGATGTTTCAGAATCGCTTTGGGCACCGACTCCTGGGCGGCGATTCTTTCGGCCATCGACGATTGCTCCTGCGTTGCCGCTTCTTGACGTGTAATAGACCCGTGAGTAATGTTCGCCTGTGCAAAATGTGGTCTTCAAATGTGAGCCCACCCCGCCGAAAAATAAGGCGGGTATGAAAGGTTCCCACCCCCACCTGTTTTTATCCGTATAAAAAGGTTTGTATCTGGTTGAAATGCAAATAGCCGTTTCCGCTCGTCCCCAGTAGAACATAGGCGAGGGGCAACCTATGCATATCGGCAAGCCGCTTCGCACGGTCATCGTGGAACCGCTAGAACTTCCAGCTAAACAGCCGACAACTGAACCTAACCCCGTTCCTATCCCAGCCCCTGAGCCAGTGCAAGTGCAGTCGCCCCTTGATCATTCCCGATTACATCTCGCCTATCGTTGGCTATCGGGTTTGGCGCTGGAAACCCGCTGGGCTACAATCGCTAAACGGCCATCCATGGCTGCCGGGTCGGCCCCTCGTAGCGAGTTGCGGGCCTCCCGCTGGAGTAATCACCAGTCGTGCGGAAGCCGGGCATAGCCCTTACGAACTCCCGCACGCGGACTGTACGTGCGGGGTGTACGCGGCGAAGAACCTTGAGCCCCTGTGCGAAATCGACTACGAGAAATTAGGTATACACGGTGAAGTGTATTTATGGGGAACTGTGGTCGAGCACAGACTCGGGTGGCGCGCCCAATTCGCGTATCCCAAGAGTTTGTTCCTGCCGCCCGACAGAGTCCCAATTAAGATCACCGAACTAGACTGTAAACGCCGGAGCGAAAATAGACCGCGTCACGCCGTGAGAGCGGGTGATGCGGCGGAGGAAAAGTAGACCGCCGGATCTTGGTTTCACGAACGGCTGTGGAGTGGGGCAGGTTCGTGGGACACCGGAGGGATGTACACCGTGGAGATCTATGGACGTGTTCGGCGGGCCGTATTGGTGGAAGGCAAGAGCGGCACGGGCATCCCGTTGAGCAGGTGCATAGTTGCCCAGGTGCGACGGAACTTGTGGGGTGACCAGTTGGCACATACCGCATGTTCCGCACAAGACTTCCCTTGTTTGTTAACGCAATGCCCGCAATTTAACCCTGCACGGAAAGCGATCTGCTTACACTTGTACAAAAAGTGGCCCTCCGCTCCGCCTTCAGAATTTACAAAAATCAAACGCCGCGAGCCGACCACGACAACGTAGGTTTTTAGGGCATCAATAAGAATATGTGGAAGCGGTACGGCGCGGACTTGGCCATTCTTTGTTCGAAAGCCGAGGTCCGGTTTGGGCCGCACGGTGTAGGTCCGATTGACGAAATCAACGTTGTTCCAACAAGCAAACATCACTTCGCGCTCACGGCACCCGCTGTATAGGAAAAACATGAACGCCAGTCGTTCCTCGGGGTTACAGGCCGAAAAGAATTTCGCGAGTTCCTCAGGATTGTTCTCCGTGTAGTAGTCGACATCCTTTTCGTCAAATATCGGCATTTCCCCGGCCTTAAGCAGTCCGGTAATGCCCCGGTTTTTCAAAAATGTAAGGAGGGATTGTACGCGGTTGAAAATCGTGCGCGGCTTGGCACCCTCAGCTTTATACAAATTCCAGTAGGCGAAGCCGTCCTCACGCTCAAGGTCACGAAGATATATCTTTCCGCTGACCTTGGCGAAGCGGTCAAGCTCCCATTGCCAACGGCGAACCGAACTTGCATCCTGAGAGGCCGTTCTCTCCAAGATGAAGGCATCAATTGCGTCCTTGAGCGCTACATCGCTCGTGATGACGGATGCAGGAACACCAAGAGCAATCAGCGTGAGTTCCCGCTCCCGCTTCGCCTTGGCTGCCTTCGCCGTCCATTCATCCTTGTGCGGGCCATCCCATGTCTGAGTGTCGCCCTTGCGCCACTTGAGCCAAAAAGTCCCAGTAAGGCCCTGCTGCTTCGCCCGGTTAAGACTCCAGTTGACGCGCTTCCCGTGAACCGTGCCGCGCACCACGATAGATGCAGTTCTGTTAGCCATTTTGCTCTGGTATTTAATCTACTGGGCAAAATGGGATGCAGGGTACGGGTTCCCGTAAATATCTTTCCGGTAGCCTTTCGGTAGCCGCTACCGGTAAGTAATTGATTTTAAAAGTGTGGCTGGGAGGCCTGGACTCGAACCAGGATAATCAGAGTCAGAGTCTGATGTACTGCCGATTGTACGACCTCCCACCGGCGGAAAACAAAAAAAATAGGTCGCTGGGCCGTGAATTTCATCGAGGCCTCACAACCTAGCTTGTTTACTTTAGACAGGAAACGCGAATCCGTCAACCGACGTGGAAAAACGAAGTAGATTCCTGATTCCGTAGACCGCACCGACCTCGTAGAAGTGTCGAATTTATCGATGAGATCGCCGACTTTATCCTTGAGATTGCCATCTCTGGCCAGTACCATCTGAGTTCGGCGCTTCTATCTGGCTCCGACACATAGATATAAAGAAGGCCGCTTTCAGGGAGCTAACCTAAAATGCCGCCCGCAGTTAGTGAATGGACAGGCCTGTTTCTCCGCTGGATCCACATTCTTGCAGGCATCTTCTGGATCGGGCAAACCTATTATTTCACCAAGCTGGAAGGGCGCATGGCCCTGGACGAAGAAGCTGCCCGCGCCGCAGGACGGCTTCCGCAGGTGTGGATGGTGCACAGCGGCAGCTTCTCCGCGGTCGAGAAGCACGCCGCGCCGAAGTCCGTGCCATCGAAATTTTACTGGTTCCGATGGGAAGCACTGATCACGTGGATTTCGGGGTTCCTGCTGCTTGGCCTGCTGTATTACTCCGGCGGTCTGCTCCTTGATGACAGCGTCTCGAACATCGGCATGGGAACTGGAGTAGCGATTGGGCTGGGCACGTTGATTATTGGTTTCACGGTCTATGAAGGAATATGGTCATCCCCACTGGGACGCTCGCCGGTTCTCGCTGGAACGATTTGCTATTTCCTTGTGGTTGCGCTGGCTTACGGCTTGACGCACGTCATCAGCGGACGCGCCGCGTACATTCACATTGGAGCGATGTTCGGCACAATCATGGTCGCCAACGTGTGGATGCGTATCCTGCCCGCGACGCGCAAAATGCTGAATGCCGTCCGCGAAGGCAAGCCCGTCGATGTTAAGCTGGCCGATAAGGCGAAGGCGCGCACCGTTCACAATACATATATGACGGTCCCGCTGATTTTTCTGATGATCAGCAACCACTTTCCCACGGCCACGTATGGGGCGAGTTACAACTGGCTTATTTTGTCGATTTTGGTTTTTGCTGGCGGTGTTGCCGCGAGGTTTATTTATAGGGCTTGAAAAACTGACAGACGGTATTTCTGGCCCGCCGCGCCGAGCTGATTCTAGCCTGACAAGCCACGCCGCGCTTCGAACTCGGCGAAAAATTCCTCGGCCGGCCGAATTTTCCGGTTTTTCGCATCATCCAGGCCCTGACGGATGCCTTCTTCAGGATCAGCGTGAGCGGCAAGGTCAAGCACCCGCTGCGATGCGTCTGGATTCTGCATGACCGCCGCCTTCCGATTCGTAGTAAGCCCAGCAAGGTGTTTGATTCTTTTTAGCTGTTTCACAACGTCGCAGGACCTGCGGCGGAAGATCGCCCGTGATTGGCCCAATTTGGCGACAGTCTCGCTCATTCTCTCAGCCGCGGCCAGGCCGTGTCGCAATCGGAATCATGCGGCCCTTGTCCAACGTGAACGAGCTTCCTCGCCACTCGATGCGGTTCATCCCGAAGCTGGCTAGCCATACAAAAAAGGAAAGAAAATCTCGGACGGGCAACAGCCAGAATCGGCGCCGCAAAACTGGGTCGCGCAGTCCCCAGATGCCTACCGCCCACGCCATCGCGAATCGCAATCCAAAATAGGCCGCCAGATAAACCACCGCAATCCCGGCTGATGGGGCCACACAGGCCGCCGCAATTGCCCAGGGAAGTCCATGCGTAAATAACATGCCAAAATGCCCGCCCGGACGAATGTTGCGGATTCCGATCGCCCAGCGCAATTCGTGACGCAGGTATGCGCCCAGCGACTGCGAGGGAAACGCCATCATCACGGGTTCGGGCAGCAGTTCGATCCTGTAACCGCGATCGGCAATGCGGCGGCCAAGTTCGTAATCGTCCGAGTGGAGATCGACCATCGCCTCGAAGCCGCCGATTTCGTCCAGACGCTGCTTGGTGGTGGCCATCGTCGAGCCCATCATGAATTTGACGCCCTCGAGTTCGCGCGCCACCAGTGCTGCGCCGCAAAATGCGGCCGAAGATCCCACGCAATCCATCGCCGCAACGAATTGCAAATTGTCATCGCCCCGGTAGAGTGCGGTCACGCCCCCGACTTTTGGGTCGTAAAACATTGCAGCGACGCTGCGGAGATAGTCGTCTTCCACTCGCACGTCGCTATCCGTGATGACCAGCAAGTCGTTTCGCGACTCGCGAACCAGGCGGCAAAGATTGGAAACCTTGGTGTTTGCGCCGAGCCGCTCGTTCACAAAAATCAACCGGATGGATCGTTCGGGAAAATCCTCAATCAGCTTTTCGATGACGGGCGCGACCGGATCGCTGGCGTCGTTGACGGCAAAGAGAATTTCGAAGTCTGGATAGTCTTGCCGGCAAAAACTCGCGAAGTTTTCGTATGCGTCGGGATCGAGGCCACGAACGGGCTTCAGAACACTAATTGGGCGCGTCTCAACGTCCGCATGCGAGGCTGGGGCCACACCGCGATGCGCCACGCGGAAAAACCGCCACGCGGAGTAAATGCCAATGATGTAATAAAACAGCGGGCCAAGCGCCAGTGCGAGAATGGCCCACCGTATCACCGTGAACGCAGGAGGAACACGCAAGGCCGACGGAAGATCGTCCACCCACGCCATTGCTACGCCAAAACAGATCAGCAAAATGCCGGCCCAGCGCGTTGCATTGAGCTGCTCGCCGAGAAACAGCTTCGCGCCGATAGCACCGGCGACGTAGGCGAGCGACGTTGCTGGAATTACAAAGCTAACGGGAAACCAGGACAGCATCGCCAAAAACGAAAAGAACGAAGCCGTCATCAGCAGGACGCCCAGCCAGAGCCAGCCCACGCGCAACGCCCGCATAACGAAACTGGCAATCGCTCGCGGACGAAAATCGTGGACTTCGCCGAGCAGTTTCATGGCATGGGTCAGGCAAATTTCTCCGCCTGTTCCGGTCAAGACCACGAATGTGAGAATCAAGGCGGTGCGCATGTCAGTTGGCTGCGCCCGGTTCGAGGTTGTGCGGAGTGGTGCGGGGCGGCGTTCGATTGATCAGGAGAACGCCGAGAAAAATGAGTACGATGCCGACCCACCTCGCCGCCGATACCTGTTCATGCAGGAAGAGATATCCAAGCAGCGGCACAAGCGCGTAGGCGATTGCGGAAAACGGCATTACAAAACTGTAGTCGGCCCACGACAGCACAAGCATGTGGCATACCATGAACAGCAGCATCAGCGTGATGCCCATCCAAATCGTTCCGCTGGTCAATACGTGGATAGCGCCGGTTTCAATCGCGGTTAGATGTGAAATATCCAGATCGCCGACGTCCTTCATTCCCTTGCTCAAAATGGTATTCCCCACCGACCCGAAAAGGACGAGCAGAAAAAGAAGGATATACGTTTTTGTTTTGTGAGCTTTGCTGGAAGTAGACGGCATTTAAAAGGCGGTGGTAGCACAAGCTTGAGCCTGTGTGGATTTAGATTCCCTCGCGATCACGAAAACCACTCAGGCTAAGCAGATTGCGGAAAAACTCAAAAATTGTCATTCCGAACCCGCTCCTGCGGGCGAGGAATCTCTCTTTTCTTGGGATTAAACCGAAGAGAGATTCCTCGCTTCGCTCGGAATGACACGCAGGAAGGGTCTTTCCGCAACCTGTAAAGCCCGTCCAAGTCACTTGCGGCGAGATATCTCCATTTGTCACTGCGGCTCGGACAATCGGAGGGACCGCCAATCCGGGAACGCCAATCTGGAGTTTGGCATTCCCGGGTTCCTAACATTAACCGTCAATCGCCGACGCTGGAAGCAGACACCGTCGCTGCGGACTGAGCCATTTCGCGTGCTGTCGCCTTGCGCTCGTGCAGGAACTTAAAGAATTCCACGCCCTCACGAAGCCGCCGTTTCATCACTTCCGGATCCTTCAGCATCCCGCCAAACAACGAAAACATCTTTCGCGGACGGAAATAAAATTTCCGGTACATCTCTTCAACGGAATTGAAAATCACCGTCGATTGCAATCCAGGATAATTCATTGCGGCAGTCTGAATACCGTGCGTATCCACCAGATCGCCGGTCTGAATCTGCAGCCAGCCCTGCTCCTGTGCCTGGCGATAGAGTTCGGTGCCCGGATACGGCGCGGCCAGAGAAACCTGAATGGTTTCGGGCTCGATGTCGCACGCAAACTTTATGGTTTGCTGGATCGTTTGCGTAGTCTCGCCCGGAAGGCCGAGGATAAACGTGCCGTGAATCTTGATGCCCAGGTCTCTGCAATTTCGCGAAAATTCGCGGGCAATATCCAGCCGCACGCCCTTCTTGATATTGATCAGAATTTGTTCGTCGCCCGATTCGTAGCCGACCAGGAGCAGGCGCAAGCCGTTATCTTTCATGATTTCCAGGGTCTTGCGGGGCACATTGGCCTTCGCGTTGCACGACCAGTTCAGCCCCAGTTTGCCCAAGCGCCTCGCAATTTCCTCGGCGCGCGGCAAATCGTCGGTGAACGTATCGTCATCGAAAAAGAATTCGCGCACCTGCGGGAAATGTTTCTTCGCCAGCGCCATCTCCGCCGCGACGTTATCCGCGCTGCGCACGCGGTATCGATGGCCTCCCAGCGTCTGCGGCCACAAGCAGAACGTGCATTTCGAGCGGCATCCGCGTCCCGTATAGAGCGACACATATGGATGCTGGAGATAACCGATAAAATAGTTTTCGATTGTCAGGTCGCGCTTGTATACATCCACGACAAATGGAAGGTCGTCCATATTTTCAATCGTGGGCCGTGGCGGAGTGAACGAGACGCGCCCGTTGTCCCGATATGCCACACCGCCGACATCCTTGAGCGGTTTCCGCGACGCAATATCCGCGCAAATATAATCGAACTCGCCAACGGCAACCCAATCCACCGCAGGCGCGGCATTCATGGACTGTAAAGGCAGGACGCCTACGTGCGCTCCCACCATGCCGATCATGATGTTAGGATTCACTTCCTTGAGGTGCGCGGCAAACTTCGCGTCATTTGCGAACGAAGGCGTGCTCGTATGCAGCACAGCCAGTTCGTAATCTTTCGCCAGAGGGGCTACCTGGTCTACTGTGAGTCCATCGGGAGGTGCGTCAATGAGGCGGCTTCCCGGAACCATGGCGGCGGGCTGCGCCAGCCATGTGGGATACCAGAACGATTTGATCTCGCGCCGCGCCTGGTAACGCGCGCCAGCTCCGCCGTCAAAGCCCTCATAGCTCGGCGGATTCAAAAACAAGGTTTTCATGACTTCCGGCATTATTCTCTTCCCCTGATTCAGGACTACCAATCACAATTCTGGGCGGACTGAAGCCTCTATCTTACCTGAAACTATGCGTGCCCCGCGAGAAAAGTCTTGCCGCGTGCAAAAAAAGATGCGTGTTAGAAGAACGCTTCGGCAGTCGGGAGGACAACAAATCCCAAGATTCGGTAGTGACTCACTTCCCGAGGGGCTTGAGCGTGAGGAGTTCTGCCGGTAACGCAGTCTCGCGGGCCACACCCAAGTGCCTGGTCGATTCAGACTTTGTGCCAACCCGAATCGATTCGGAGCTGTGAACCGCGCCACTCCCACACATTCCGAATTACTGCAACGCCGTCGACAACTGCCCGGTCGTGCGGAGTAAATCGAGCTGGGCCTGCTGCCGCGCATAGTTCGCATCCAAGAATGCAAGCCACTTGTCGTTTTCCTCGAGGTGAGCGGCCTCCAAATCCTTCAGACTACCGCGGCCCTGGTCAAACTGAGCCTGCAAGACACGCACGTTTTCTTGAGCGACCTGCAGCTCCAGCCGAGCAACTTCCCCGCCGAGATCCGCCTCACGGACTACCCTGGCTTTGC
>JBEKCU010000061.1:0-16844 GCA_050014735.1 Candidatus Acidiferrales bacterium
CGAAAAGGCCCCGACGTATTATTGAAGGCGTTCATCAGCGAATTCAAGGAAGATGAGGACGTAGCGCTTATCCTTCGGTGCTACGGACGCTCAGGTCCGGACTCGGACCTGCTTCCTGAACTTCTTTACTACATCGAACGGGAACTGCATGTTCCCTTGGAGAAAACCCCGCCGGTCCTCCTGATTCCCGGATTTATTCCGAACGACGAATTACCCCGACTCTATACGTCCGCCGATTGCTTTGTGCTGCCCACTCGGGGGGAGGGCTGGGGACGCCCGTATGTCGAGGCATTGTGTTCAGAAATGCCCGTCATCGCCACCCGCTGGAGCGGTCAGATAGATTTTTTGCACGACGCCAACAGCTACCTGATCGATTACAAACTGGCGCCGACGCCGCTCGATCTAGAGCTTTTCGCGGGTCATCAGTGGGCCGAACCGGATGTCGATCATCTGCGCAGTCTAATGCGCCATGTATTCACGCATCGCGCGGAGGCCAGAGAAAAAGCGTGCATAGGACGTAAAGAGATCGTCGAAAAATTCAGCTACGGCGTCATCATGAAGCGTTGGATCGAGGAAATCGAGCGCTTGCTGAGTTAAAAGAGGAATTCACAACAACGGTGAACGCCTCGCCGGATTTCGCTAGCGCAGAGTGAGCGCGCTCGATTCCTGCAAGCGATAACCGAATTGGGAGACACACCGATGGGCGTCTCTGTCGTTTCGCCTGTTTCAGAATCCATCCGACTTACATGTGGGCGAAGCCCTCGCGTCATGCTGTTCACGGATGCCGCCTCGCGGGACATGGTCCCTGAATCGATCCGCAACGTAGTGGATGACGCTCAATACGGGAATCTGTCATGGATGAATGGATCGACGATACCGTCCAATTTTGACGGTGCACTGATCTGGTGCAAGGGCGAAACACCCGTGGCTGGCTCGCCGGCAGACTGGCGGCGTCCATTTTTTTCGGTACCGAACTGCAACACTTGGGTTGCCGTACACTGGCCTTATCTAGAACACGCCGACTTGTTGGGCCTGGAACCACGCTTGCTTCGGGACCAGCCCAAAAACATCCTCTGGAATCCCTCTTTGCGGATCGCTGGAGCGACACCATCCGAGAAGAGGAAGACGGCTTGGCGGACGAGCGGAAAGCCGTGGGCTCGCCTCTCTTTGGCAATTTGGCAGGAACTGGAAAAACCCGGCTCCGGCATGGACGCTTTGCTGGAACTTTGGAACCCGAATTCCGGCGATGTCCGGTTCTCCGCGCTGATCTTGCGCAATTTGATCGTTGTCCTTATGAAATGTAAGAAGTGGGAAAAAGCGGGCGAATTGCTCGATCTCGGAAATAAAGCATTCCCCGGTTGTGCGGAATTTCCATACCTTCACGCGGTTTACTTTATCTTGCAGAATAGCCCGTCGAAAGCGGTGCGGTTTCTTGAGGCCGCGCTTAATTGCCAGACACGCGAGTTCGTAGGAAGCGGCGGCGAAAGCTCTTACCGCGCAAGATACCTGCTGGGCCTGATATGCGACATGATCGGCCAGCAGGAGAAGGCTATCCATTATTGGATCTCCGGCGCCATCGTGCAACCTGCATTTGAACCCGCAATCCGCGCCCTCACCCAGCAGCGATTGCCTCGCGGACAGGCACGTTGCTTCCATTTTCCGCTGGCCGAGATGGTTCGGCGAGAGCCTCAGTACCTTCAATCCGTTGTGAATTTTCTAATCGCAAACGACATGGCATTGGCGGCGCGGCAGATGGTCGAAACGATGGCGATCGATATGACCGAGCGAGAGCGCTTGATGCGCATCGTCGCACAGGAGGAGCGCCGCGTGTCTCCTCGGCATCGGGCGTCCGATACGAAACCTGGGATATTATTGACCGGGCCAGTCTTCGATGCCTCGGGGCACGCGAGAATTAATCGAGCCATTGGCCAAGCGCTCATCAAATCGCCACAATTTGAGACCGCTCTCGGTCCCACTACATGGCCCACAGCTTCAAGACACGCGCTGAAACACGGCGCGACGCTGTGGAAAGGCGCGAGCACGCAAATCGAGCGGATCGATCTAACGATTCGACATCAGTGGCCTCCGGATTTTACGCGCTCAGCCGCAGGCAAGCTCGTTTGCATTCTACCTTGGGAACACAAAGCCGTCCCCGTTCGATGGATCGAGCAAATAGAAGCAACAGTCGATGAAGTCTGGACTCCCTCTCGGTTCACTCGCAGCGCATTGCTGGAAGGCGGACTTTCTCCGGAACGCGTTCACGTTATCCACAACGCAATCGATCCGGAAACTTTCCGGCCCAATGGTCCCGCGACTCGTCCGCCGAACAGCAAAGGCTTCGTTTTTCTGTTTGTCGGCGGGACGATCCGGCGAAAAGGCATCGATCTGCTCTTGCAAGCGTATGCGGACGCCTTCATGCCAGACGAAGATGTCACGCTGGTGATTAAGGATTTGGGCTCCAGAAGTTTCTATAGCCACAACACGAAATTAGGGGATGTGCGGCAGTTCGCCGCGCGCCGCTCGGCGCCTCATACAATCATTTTAACTGAAGAGTTGGAGGACGCGGCACTGGCCGCGCTTTATCGAGGCGCGGATGCGTTCGTTCTTCCGTACCGCGGCGAGGGATTCGGCATGCCATTGATCGAAGCCATGGCTTGTGGGAAGCCAATCGTAACGACCGGCGCAGGTCCAGCGGTGGAATTCTGCTCCGCGCAAGAGGGCTATCTAGTTCCGGCACAAGAGGTTGCAGTACCGGAACCGCCCCCGCCCCTCGGTCCGCTCTCGGGCGAGTGGACATGGTTCGAGCCAAGCGTCGCCGGGTTGGCTAACACAATGCGCCATGTATACGAGAACCGCGATGAAGCTGCCGCTCGAGGCCGGAAGGCTGCTGCCGCAATTGAACTGGGATTCACGTGGGAGCGCGTTTTGCCGATATATCTGGAGAGGATTCAGCGATTAGTTGAAGACACGATTCTAGTTCCTCAACAACTTTAAATTGAGCCGGAGAATCATTGTCCATGCCGAAACTCGCGCTTTCGATGATCGTTCGCGACGCCGCCAGCACCCTCGATGCATGCCTGAGGAGCGTTCAAGGCGTTGTCGACGAAATCGTGATTGCGGATACCGGTTCCAATGATTCAACCCCCGAGATTGCAAGGAATTATGGAGCTCGGGTCGTTCATATTCCGTGGGAAAACGACTTCGCATCGGCACGAAATCAAGCACTGGCCCCAGTCACGGCGGACTGGGTGCTATCGTTGGATGCCGACGAACGTCTCGATCCGGAATCCGCCGGCCTCATTTCATCGCTACTATCGACACCCCTTGTTGCCGGCTACCTCGTAACGATTCGGAACTATGTTTTGAGCCTTGAGGACAGAATCTGGGATCGTCCCGCCACGCCCAACACTTCACACTGGGCCGATGCGCAATCGTTTCCGGCCTATGTCGAGCACGAAAATGTCCGGCTATTTCGGCGGGACACTCGGATTCGCTTTGTAGGCCGAGTGCATGAAAGCGTAGGGCCAAGCATCGAGAACTCAGGATTAGGTTTGGGACGTGCCACATTCTTAATCCATCATTTCGGCCTTGCCGCCGACCGAGAGACTCGCGCGCGAAAGAACGTTTTCTATCGGGAATTGGGACTGCAAAAGATCGTCGAGATGCCTAACAACCCTCAGGCCTATCTGGAACTGGGAATCGTGGAGCTCGACAATTTTGGAAATGTCACCGAAGCGCTCCTGCATTTCGGGCGCGCGTGCCAATTGAATCCAAAGTTGGGAGTGGCGTGGTTCTTTGCAGGGCTGGCTCATTTCAAACTTGGGGAGCACCGCGAAGCGATTCGATGCCTCAAAAGGGCCCAGAAGCAGGGGCACCTGACTTCGCTGGTCGCGGAAACCATCGGCGATGCGCACTATAATCTGGGCGAATTTCCGCAGTCTGTCCGCGCCTACAAACAAGCGATCGAATCGGCTCGGGATTCGCTGTTAGTCGAGAGCAAGCTGGGCCTCGCCATCTTGCGATCGGGCAGCGCGGACGCCGGACTAAAAAAGATTCGTGACGCCTTGCAGCGGCAACCCCACCAGCCCGAGCTTCACGACAGATTGATTTTGTCTCTGGTCTGGCTAGGGCAACTGGCTGAAGCGGCGGAGGCGGCGGAAAACAAGCTGCACTCGCTTTCACTTCCCCGTCCCGGAGATTTTCTACGCGCAGCGACATTGTGGGCGAATTTGGGCGAATGGAAACGCTCGGCCGCGATCTTACATGTCGGATCCGTGATCTATCCCAACAATGCGGTGCTCAAAGAGGCACTAGCTGAGCTGTCCGCCGGAGCAGGAACCCACGTGGATGAGGTGATCGAAAAGTTAACAGCCGAGGTTCAACTGTCCGTTTCGAGCTAAAGTTTTGAGCCGAAAATGCCGATGAAATAGTTGAACGAGAAGTTCCGTGAACGATGCGATCTAAGCCACCTTGGGGCAAGGACCTTCCGAGGAAAGGCTCCTAATCGCCAAAGCGGAACACTCAAAAGAAAGCAAAGGAGCCTTTCAAAATGATCAGTATTTTGAACAATATATCGTCGCTTGCTGCCGAGAACCAGCTGAACAGCACTCAGATGGAGCTCAACAGCACGTTGCAGCAACTGGCATCGGGGCAACGCATTAACAGTGGCGCCAACGACCCTGCCGGCCTCGCGATCGCGAATGGCTTGCAGGCGAATATTTCCGCTCTCAACCAGTCGGCATCGAACGCGAATGACGGAGTTTCCTCCCTACAAGTGGCGGATGGCGCTTTGAGTCAGGTAACCAACCTCCTGAATAGCGCGGTTACCATTGCAACGGAGGCTTCGACCGGCACCGTGAGCAGCACCCAAAGAAACGCGCTGAACGCGGAATACACTCAGATCATGGCCGAAATCGACCGCATTGGCAGCACGACGACGTTCAACGGGACGTCGGTATTCACCGCCAGCACGACATCCGTGTACCTATCGGATGGAAGCTCGTCCAGCACAATCGGTGCGAGCGTCGGTGCTTTGTCCTCATCCGGCCTCGGACTCGGCAGCACCACGCTTGCCGGAGCCGATGGCTCTGCGGCGCAAACTGCATTGACTGCCATTGACACCGCGATTAACACGATCGCCAGCGACCGCGGCACGATCGGTGCATCGATTAACCGCTTGCAGGACGCATCGGCCGTTATCGGCGTTCAGGTGCAAAATCTGACAGCCGCTGAGAACCAAATCATGGCGGCGGACATACCGTCTGTGATCTCGAACCTGTCTCAACAGTCCGTGCTGTCTCAAACGGGTATGGCTGCTCTCGCGCAGGCCAACTCGCAGGAGCAGAGCGTGCTGAAGCTACTGCAGTAATCGAATCAGTAGGGATCGATCCAAGGATGGCGCGATTAGGCCCTCCCGCGAGGGCCTAATCGCCGTTGGTGTGAGGAATAAGAAGTACAAGCAGAGCGTTCGGGACTAAGGAGAACGGGGGCCTGCCGGAAGGAGGCGGCTGTCAGTTATGGGCACAATTAACAATTTCGGAAATGTTCTTCTCCCCGCTGGGTCGAACACCATTAATGTCCAGACCCTGCTCAATACGGCGATCGCCGCTCTCGATGCGCCCTTAACCCAGCTTCAGAATGAACAAACCACACTTCAAACCCAGAACTCGACGTTGCAATCCATCGAAAACGATATCAGCACGCTCGCTACCGCAGTGACCTCACTCGGCGACAGCAGCGGAGGCATTAGCGCGCTGCAGGCCACGTCGTCGAATACCAGTATTTTGTCGGCGACCGCGGACTCCACGGCTGCAATACAGAATCACTCCATCACCGTTAATTCGCTCGCAACCACATCCACATATTATACGGCTCCGGTTGCCACCAGCAGCACGGCGATTGCGACTGGCAGTTTCACGCTTTCGGTGGGCAGCAATGCGCCGGCAACAATCACGGTGGACAATACTAACAACACCCTCGATGGCCTCGCTTCAGCGATCAACGGCCAAAATCTGGGCGTTACTGCCAGCGTCGTGAACGACGCGAGCGGCGCCAGGCTTACGATCGTCAGCAACACAAGCGGCGCTGCCAGCGATATCACCATCGCAAATGACACCACCGGTCTTGGCTTCACCAAGGCAGTCACGGGCGCGAATGCGTCTCTTGTGGTCGACGGCATTCCCGTCAGTTCAGCGACGAATTCGATCACGGGGGCGATTCCGGGAGTCACGTTAAACCTGACTAGCGCCTCGCCAAATACTACCGTTGGCCTCAGCGTCACGCCGAATGTAAGTCAGGCCGAGAGCGCCGTGAATACGTTCGTCAGCGCTTGGAACACCGTGGCGCAGGATTTGAACACCCAGTTCTCGGTGGCTTCGGACGGCTCCGGGGCCCAGCCGCTGGAGGCCGATCAGACTCTTCGAAACGTCCAGCAACAATTGCTCTCCGCGATCACGTATTCCATCGGTGGCAACAACGGCTTCGTCAACTTGGCCAGCATCGGCCTGAACATGAACACAGACGGCACCATCACGACCGACCCCACGGCTCTGTCGAACGCACTTTCGAACAACTTCAGCAGTGTTCAAAGCCTGCTGCAAGGTACTTCAGGGTTCTCGGCCAATCTGGTCAGCGTGCTCAATCAGATCACCGATCCCACTCAAGGGGCCATCACGCTCGACCTTCAGGGGATGACCCAGAGCAATCAGGATCTGACCAATCAGATTACGGCGATGCAGGCAACGCTGCAGACCCAGGAACAGAACTTGACGAATCAATACGATCAAATGCAGGTCGCGTTACAAGAACTTCCGATGACTCAAAGTCAGCTCACCCAACAGCTAGGTGCACTCTAATGATGAATAGCGAAATCGCATCGCACTATCGTGAAATTTCCGCGCGCGGCAGCCATCCTGTGGGCCTGGTTGTTAAATTGTACGACGCGATTCTGGAAGACTTCCGCCGTGCCATGAACGCCGTGGCCGAAGGAGACATCGAAAGTCGCACATCGAGCCTCAATCACGCACTTAAGATCATTGCCGAACTGCAAAGCGTGCTCGACCACGAGCGCGGCAAGGAAGTTGCTCGCCGCTTGAAGGGATTTTACGACGTGACGAGAATGTTGATTGTAGAGGCGAATCTGCATTCGAGCATTCCCCGGATACAGAGGCTGGTCGACTTGTACTTACCGGTTTACCACGCTTGGAGGAAGGTCGAACAAGATGCGTACGCCGGCAAGCTGGAATACGACGACAACTCCAGCAACCCCGAGCAGCCAACTGCCAACCAGATGATTCCGGTGAACGAACCGTCCGGAAATACCGATTTGGATGCCCCGCACATCCAGTGGAACGCCTGATGGAGAATTCAATCCAAGATCGAGTTCGTGAAGCGGAAGCAAAACTCCGCAGCCTTCTGACCCGCGCGCGCGACGCGTTGGCTGGACGAGAAGATTTTACGGTCAAAGACATCCGCTCCATCTCCGAACGTCTTGGGCACATGGAGCCCATCGTTGCACAGTCACGCGATCTTCGTGCGAAGGACGTTCACTTGGACGCCGACTTCAAGGCTTACGCCAAAACCTTGAAACAACTCGAAACGACTCTCGAACAGGTGCGGTTCATGTATTTAGCGCGACTTGCGCATTTAGATGCGGCGCGCAACCATCGGGAAACCGTTAATCTGTGGGTCACAGCGTTCAAGCAGACGCAATGAGTCAAGCCGCTCGGGATCCAGAGCTGCCGTCGGCATTCCGTGACTGCGGTAAGGATGCGCAAGCCTCCCCAGAACGTTCAGAAGTTCCGCTTCCTGCCACGCCCCACACGATTCATTCCGTGGATAATCCAGCAGAGGCCAGTCGATTGAGCGAGCGCCTCCTCGTGTTCGACTGCCACGAAGCGTGGGTGTACCAACTTCGTTTACTGGGGCTTCCGATGGACATCGTCGTTGGCCTCCGCGGAAGACCGCGCAGCCATTGGGATGAAGCCATGCGGCCGTTGCCACCCAAAGCGAGGGTCGTCCGCCAGAAGGAGATTCTTCGCGGAGCGGAAGAGTATAGGTGCATCATTACTCATAACCTTACGGATCTCTTGGACGTCAAATCCCTCTCGGGCCCACGCTTGCTCGTCTTGCATGAGACTCTAGACGGCGCGATTTTCGAACAACGGACAACAATTACGGCCAGCGAATTGAAACGCGCGGTGGCGACATTTACGAAGATGACGAATACGCATGTCGTGGCGGTTTCGAAGCTCAAGGCAAAGTCCTGGGGAGATTTTGACGATATCGTGACGTTCTGTGCATCGCCAGAGGACTATCCAGATTGGCGCGGCGATCTGGCACGCGGGTTGAGAGTCGCTAACCACATTCTGAGAAGACCGCGCATCTTGATGTGGGAGTTCCACGAACGGACGTTTGGCAGTTTGCCGATCACCTTAGTGGGCCACAATCCCGAAATGACCGGCGTGAAAGCCGCGAAAGACTGGACGGAATTAAAAGACATCCTGAGCCATCACCGGTTCTACGTCCACACCGCCGATCCAGAATTTGAAGACGGCTACAATATGGCTACCCTTGAGGCCATGGCGGCGGGATTGCCAATACTGGGCAATCGGCATCCCACATCCCCAATTATCGATGGAGTGAATGGCTTCCTCTCGGACGATCCCACAGAGCTGCGCAGCCATGCGATCCGGCTGCTACAGGACCGAGAGCTGGCCGCGCGAATGGGCGCGGCCGCCAGAGAAACCGTTGCGAAGCATTTCCCACCGTCGCGTTTCGCGGAGAGATTTGGGCGGTCCATCCGTGCCGCCAGGAATAAATGGAATACACGCCGCAGCCGTTCAATCCAGAAGCCACGCCGAGATCCCGATACGGTCTGATGGAATGGGCCGGAGCAGAAACTTTTCTACTTTATATATTGGAGCAAGTTCGGAAGGTTGAGAATTTGCGCCGTGGCACTAAGTGAGGCTTGTTCGGCGGTTTGCGACTGGGAAAGATCCGAAATCGCCTGCGTCAAATTCGCTCCGATCAACGTATTTTGTTGCTGACTTAGATTGACCGTGTCCTGACTCAGGAAGCTTTCCGTGCTCTGAAGCTGACTCAACGAATTTCCGTAAAACACGCGCTGATTGTTCAGCTGATTGAAGGCGTTCTGAACTTCGGTATTCGCCGCCGCGATTCCGGTGCCAGAGTTCAGCGCATTTGTCAGATCGTGTAAAGCCGCGAAGGCATTCCCGGCGGAGTTCGCGAACACCTGATCTCCTGGCAGGTTGGTCTGTATCGACTGGCCTTGGGAGATCTCAACGTTGGTGACTGCTGAATTCCCGCTGTACGTGACACCTGAAGGTGCGGAAGAGTTTTGCGTAAACGGCTGCGTCGTCACATCGGTGCCGGCGAAAATGTACGCGCCTTGATAGCTGGTGTTCGCTAGCGAAAGCATCTGTTGCTGTAGTCCGGCAACCTGTGCCGCGATCGACTGGCGGTCCGCGGTCGTAAGGGTTCCGGTGGCGCCTTGCGTGCCAAGCGAGATAGCGGACGTTAACACTTGAGAGGCGCTATTCAGTACGGAATCCGCAACTTGAAACTTCGATTGCAGGTCACCGATGTTCGTCTGAAACTGTGCGTCCTGCGACGTCTGAGCATCGTTGATCACCAGCGCTGCCACGGCGGCAGGGTTATCGCCTGGGTTGTTCACGCTTTTACCAGTGGACACCTCTTGGGACGCATTCTGAGCATTCTGCTGAGCCGCCTCCATGGCCGCGAGCATATCCGGAAGAATGTTCGGGTTGATTCGTGTGCTCATTGTAGTCTCACGATCGTCGCCTGATTACGATACCGTAGTCGATTGTCCCAAATTGATCGCCGTGGCGGTCAGGCTGTCGATGACGCTTGAAACCTGCGCTGCCGCCTGATAGGCGCGTTCGTATTGCACAAGGTTGACCGATTCTTCGTTAATATCGACACCAGACACGCTGCCAATCTGGTTTTGGAGCTGCTGCACCATCGACTGAGACGCCGTGGACTCCGATTGCGCTGTCGAAACGTCGTTGCCTACTTGAAAGACGAGATTCGAATATGCGTTGAGCGGCGTCTGGCCATTTATGATCGTTTCATTTTGCAAGGCGATCATCGCGTTGATGTTGGAATTGTCGCCAGCCGAGCCGTTCAAGCTGCCAGCGATCTGGGATGGATTGGTTATGGCAACACTGATGGTCGCTGCGGCACCGGACGAACCGGTGGACGGAACCGTAAAGAAAGCCCCGCCGGGGTTCCCATTAAGATCCGTGCCGGCCTCGTTTATCGAATTCATGGAATTGCCAAGCCCAGATGCGAGTGCGTCGAGTGACGACATGATCGAAGGGATGGACTGGTCGCGAGCTTGAATCGCTCCCGCAAGTGAGCCTCCCGTAAGTGCGGATGTAATATCGGTGCCTTGGGAATAGACGTCCTGAAATCCAGAAGAGTTCGTTTGGGTCGTCAACTGAAAGGACTGGTTACCGACCACCAAGGGCGCTCCGCTCGATGTGGTCAGCGTGACGGTCCCATTTCCAGTGTCGATCGAGGATACGTCGACTAATCCCGAAAGCTGATTGACCAATTGATCTCGTTGGTCGATAAACGTGCCCGCATTTTGTCCGCTCGAAGTTGCGGAGCTGATTTGGACATTCAAAGTTGCGATTTGAGAAGTCAGAGAGTTGATCTGATTCACGGACTGAGTCACCGTGCTGTCCGCGTTTTGCTGCAATTGCGATAAGCTATTCGCTGTGGTGTTGAATGTCTGGGCAAGATTCTGCGCGGCAGTCAAAACGCCTTGTCGAAGACTCGGGTCCGAGGGACTTGTCGACAGCTGCTGCAAGCTGTTGAAAAAAGAAGTGAGTGAACTCTGCAAACCATTGCCGGTCGTCTCATTGAACAGCGTCTGGACTTGCTGCATGTTGCCAAGGTAGGAATTATATTTGGCTTGCTGCTGCGTCTCTTGATCCAACCGAGTTTGAAGGAGTTCGTCCCTCTGGCTTGTGATCTGGCCGACTGACACGCCATTTCCTAGAAGCAACCCTCCATATTGAACCGGTGGCGCCTCCTCGAATGAGACGGTCTGGCGCGTGTAGCCAGGAGTATTCACGTTCGAAATATTGTTCGTGGTCGTCGAGAGCGCTTCCTGCTCCGCCTGCATCGACTGGAGGGCCATATTCAAGCTGGAGATCAGGGTGCCCACGGATCAGACATTCTCCTCGCAAATCGTCCCTGTAGTTGGGGCTGCAGGCGCAGCGTATGTCGGCGCATAAGAATTGAACAGGTTACGCAAAGCGTTCATCGTGAGTTTCGAGCGCTTTAGAATCGCTCGACGTGTTCGATTGGAGCGCTTTAATTCCAGGTGCAATGCCGTCATCCGCTCCAGAGCGGCAAGAATTCTTGGATAAAGAATCGGATCGATCTCAAACGATTTAGGCAAGCGAAGGTCATTTCCACTAGGAATCGATGCTGCCTGTTTGGACTGATTCCCTTGAAGAATTGCGATCTCTTGATCGAGAATGCGGATTTTTCCGCAGAGGAGTTCCTCCTCCGCGGCGCAGCGTTCGGACTGTTCCATTTTCAATCCAATGAACGCGCCACGCCATTCTGCTTCCAGACGGACAACCGCTCGAAGCATCTCCAAACGGCGCTCGACGAGCTCCAGATACTTTGCGCTGCCGAATTTCATGATCTATGCCAGCTCATCGATTTGATGAATATCTTCATTTGTATCGTCCGATTCGATTTTGGGGGGCGGCGAAGGCTTTCCGGGCGGTTCTCGCTTCCGCGGCGTCCCCTTTCCGGGCGAGTACTTATCGAGATCGGTGCCTTGGGACAATGGCTCGATTCGCGGCGCGGTAATGTCGCCCATAACGCGTTCGACTCCAAATCAAGCTAGTGCTATTTATTGCCGCCTTGGTTCAGGGGGTCACCCAAAATGGCGCCTGCGACCTCCGAAGGATCAGGTTTGTACGTGCCCTGCTGAATTTGTTGCTTTAAGGCCGAAACACGGTCACTGCGGACGTCGGGAAGTTGTTGCAGTTTGTTTGTCAGATTTTGGACTTCCGCGAATTTTGGAGAAAATTGTACCGTATCTTGTCCGTCGACCTGCGTTGTTCCTGTATCTGAACTCGCTTCTTGCGCACGGCTCGTCTTGGCGTTCTGGACAGGGTCCGATTGAATATTTGCGATCGACTGTAAATTGGGGTCAACTTTCATCCGTTCTCCCGTAAGAATCTATGGCCCTAGGAATCTGGTGCGCTGACGGAGCGCCCCACACCCGAGATAGTCTACTCTCTTAATTTATCGGCTAATCCAGCGAAAACATTAGCCGGTAGGCTATTTGCCATCACTGGGACCTAAATGCTTTATAATCATATTCCCAATACCCAGTCCACCGGCCTTTCCTACGGCTTGCGACATGGCCTCGATACCCAGGTCGTCAATCGTGCCGCTTGCAGCATCGGAATCGCCGTCACTGGAATCGCCAAAGCTCTTTTTCATCGACTTCCACATCGAAGAAAGAAGGATCGACTCAAAATCACCGGCAGCCTTTTTGAGCTTCTTTTGATCTGCTGTCTCGACAGGTTTGGATTTTGCGCTCGTTCCGGGAGCAGCCTCGCCACTCCCATTCAACGCAGCCGCAAACGAATTCGAATTTATGGGTAACATCACAAAACCTCCAGATCGGCTTCCAGAGCGTGCGCAGCTTTGATCGCCTGCAAAATGGAAACGATGTCGCGAGAGGTGGCTCCCATCTTCTGGAGACCCTGCACCAAGTCTTCCACGGTCGCGCCTTCCTTGAGTTGAATCAATTGAGCGGTCTTCTCTGTGGCCTGCACCTGAGTCTCGGGAACGACGAGGGATTCCCCTTTGGACTGCGGCAGAGGCTGCGAAACCTCATACTTCGTTGCGATTTCGATCGCTAAATTGCCTTGCAAGATCGAACAGGGTCCAATCGTCATTGCGCCGCCCATGACAATCGTTCCGGTGCGTTCATTTACGACGACCTTGGCAGCGGCGTGTACATGAACTTCCAGGGTGTCGATCCGCGCCATGAGAGACGGAATTCCTCCGCTATTGGCGTTCGGAGACGCGATCTCCACGCGGCGGCTATCGACAGCACGAGCCACATCTTTGCCAACCTCTTTGTTAATCGCACCGGCGATGTCCGTTGCCACGCCAAAATCCGGGTCTCGCAGCAGCAAAGACAACGAATTCATCGTCCCCAGCGCAACTGAAGTGTCCTGTTCTACGTTGGCGCCATCCGGAATACGTCCAACTGTAAGGTGGTTCACAACCTTGCTGTTCCCTGCTCCACCTGCGCTATAGCCTCCCAGCGTAAGAGGACCTTGTGCCACGGCGTAAACGCTTCCGCTAGAGGATTTGAGGGGCGTCATCAGCAGTATGCCGCCTGCAAGACTTTTGGCATCGCCAATGGATGAAACCGTCACGTCGATCTTCATCCCCGGCCTCGCAAAAGGCGGCAGTGTTGCGGTCACGAATACTGCGGCGATGTTGTTCACCCTCACCGATGATGCCGGAATTTGTAATCCCATTCGCTGGAGTAAGTTTGCCAGGGTCTGAATCGAAAATACGGTTTGCTGACTGTCGCCGGTCCGGTTTAATCCGACAACCACGCCGTACCCCATGATGGGGTTGTCGCGAATTCCTTCCACGCTCGTAATATCTTTGATCCGAACGCTTTGCGAGCTTTCTTCAGCGGCTGAAGCTGGAGTGGTCCAAGGCAGACAGGCCAGGGAAGCTAACATAAAGATATGCGCAAAAGACTTCAAGGAATCACCTCAGAAACTCAGCAACTTCAGAAGGGTCCGAACCACGATGTTGGGTCGGGCGGACGCATCCGCGACGCTGCCCTTCCCCTGGATTTCCAATTCCATGCTAGTGATGGACGTGGACAATATGGAGTTGTCGATGGCGACGTCGCCGGGCCGGACCAGTCCCCGCATGACGACGGTTTGCCGGTCGTTCCCAACTGTGAAATCGCGGACTGCCTCGATCACCATAACTCCGTTCGGCATCACCTCGATTACTCGGCCAGAAAGCACAAGTTGGAGCGAGGAGCTCATGGTTGAGGCGCCTTTGCCGTCAAGACTCGTGGCCGAATTGGCGTTGAACAAATTTTGTAGCGAGTTGTTTGCACCGAGCTTGGCAGCCAGTCCGGTGATTGCCGATTGGGTGCTGAACTGACGGCTCGTTGCATTTTCTCCGCTCGTATTCGCCGCGAAGGTGTCGGCGAGCCGGACCATAATTAAATCTCCAGGCATTCGCGCTTTGTAATCCGACGATGCGCCGGCAAGCAATCCGCTCGGCACCCATAGGCTTCCCGTCGTTGTCGGTTGATCGACCGTTGCTGCATGCGCGCGCTTTAGATAGTCATCCAATGAAGTACTGGCTGGCTTGGACTTGTCTTTGACTTTTGCTTTGCCGGAAGCGGCGGGAGAAAATAGCCCCATAATCGACAGCGATGCAACGGCGGCGAAGCAATTTCGTCGGACGATTCTCTTCATTGCCTCGGACCCCATCAATATGCCGCCTCAAGTTGTTCGCGTCCCACAACCTGCGCCTCAAGAATTTCCCCTGTTGTCTGGATCTTTACGCGAATGCGCTGACCGATCGCCCCGCGCTCGAGCGCAGTCACGGTTAGAAATATTTGCGTTCCGGTGCGCGACACCAGGTGCAGGCGAGCAATCCTTCCGGCTTCGACGTCCGTGGCATATCGTACCGACTGGCGCTCAGGATGCAAGCCGGAAAGTCGGTTTTCCATCGCTACGCGTATCTGCATCTGAGGATCCGACTGGGACATCGCGGCAGTCCCAGGTTCATGAATTGGCGGCAGTCCCAGCATTTTGGCCAGCTCGCTAGTGCCGCCCCTAGGTCGCGCCATCACCATAAATGGCAGGATCGCGGGGTCGGCTCCTGAAACGAGCCAGAACTTCATCAAGTGCAGGGTGCGGTCCATCTCCACCCGCGTCACGCGCAGATCCGCATTCGCTGTCGGAACCAATATATCGGCGGGAAACCGCAAAGCCTCAGGAGCGATTTCCACGGAGGCAAACATTTCATTCCGACGCAGAGTGGTGCGGACGGCATCCATAACTTCTTCCCTTGTGATCGGGCGCCCCGAACGGCGAACCAGGATTCGGTCAGGGACGTCCACTTCATTCAGCAAGTTCTCATCGCCCAAGAGCCGAACCATAGCGTCGTTTGAGAGAACTCGGGTGCTCCCAGGTTGGGGCGATTGCCCGACTAGAATCCCCCGCGCCAAAATGCGAATCTCCGACGGAGAGGTGTCCGGCAATAAATCCGACAGATAAATGGACCCGCCGCGCACCACGGCTTCCCGGATGAGCGGTATCTTGATGCGGGCGGCTTGTGCCACCTCTCCGCACATCCACATGGTGAGTCCCAAGAAGAAAAATAATGGAGCTGATCGATACAAGGTCAACTCCTGTTAGCGAGACATCGCGTTGACGTCCTGGAACATCTGGTCGGCCGCCTGCGCCACCTTCGAGTTTGACTCGTAGGATCGCTGCGCCAGGATCATCTGAACGAATTCCTCGACGACGTTCACGTTAGATTGTTCTTGGTATCCCTGTTGAAGGGAGCCCAATCCCTCATTGCCCCCCGGAGTGCCTAATACCGCGTCACCTGAAGCCGTCGTCGGAAGAAACATGTTCGAGCCGACGCTGTTCAGGCCGCCTGGGTTCGCAAACATCGCCAACTGTATTGTGCCGACCGTTTGCGCTGCCGTTTGCCCTGGTTGAGTAATGCTAACGGTGCCGTCACTTCCGATCGTCACCGTCGTGGCGGTCGTGGGAATCGTGATGGAAGGCTGGAGCGGATTGCCATCCGCGGTGACCATTTGGCCTTGCGCATCCAGATGAAACGTGCCTGAGCGCGTATAGGCAAAATCCCCGTTGGGCATTTGGACTTGAAAAAAACCTTGTCCCTGAATCGCAAGATCCAGGGGATTGTCGGTTTCGGTCAGATCGCCCTGCGTTTGGATCATTTCCGAGGCAGAGGAACGCGATCCCAATCCGATTTGCAAACCCGTGGAGATTGTCGTTTGCTGCGTGGCAGCCGCGCCGGGCATCACCAGATTCTGATAGAGAAGATCCTGGAATTGGAGTCGGCGTTTTCGAAATCCAGCCGTGCTCGCATTGGCAAGATTGTTTGCGATGTTGTCGAGATTGAGCTGTTGCGCCACCATACCGCTTGCTGCTGTGTTCAATGCACGAAACATGTTTTCTCCTCTGAATTACACCTTTGGAAGTTCTTGTACAGCTGTCTGATTGAAGTCCGTGTTGAAAATGGTAAGCGCCCGCTGGACCATTTCCGCGTTCCGTTGCAGGTTAATCAAAGACACCGCGCTCGTGACCGGATCGCAGTTTGAGGATTCCAATGCCCCCTGGCGGACCTGCGCCGCGGTTGCCGGCAATGCGCTTCCGGCCGGTGCATTAAAATCGGTATTCCCTTCGGGAATAATGATCGTGCTTGGAGCGAAATCCACGAGCTTCAACTTGTCCACGATGGCGTCGCCCACCGAAATCGTGCCATCGGTGCTGATGGTCAGCTTTCCTTCGGGCAGGATAATGGGCCCTTGTTCGCCCATTACGGCATTGCCCTGAGGGTCCACCAGCTGGCGCTGCGCATTCAGTCGAAAATTTCCGTTTCGGCTATATCGAACTCCAGCCTTGGTTTGAATGGCAAAAAAACCTGAACCGTCAATCGCCAAGTCGGTATCGTTTCCAGTGTTGTTGAGCGAACCTGCGGAAAGATCGATACGAGCCCCGCCAACGACCGCGAAA
>JBEKCU010000062.1:0-16556 GCA_050014735.1 Candidatus Acidiferrales bacterium
GAGCTGCGATGCCCGCCGTGAACGGCTGCCGTAAGCAGGACTATGCGGTTCTTATCGTCGTTGGGCTACCCGTCAGTCACTGAGTGGCCGGACGCAGTAGCGACCGCTCGCCACGTGACCCCGCCGACACCCGAACGCTACTTTTCCAGCGAGCGGCCGGAGCATCTCTTGCCTTTCCGTTCTGCCACTAAACAAGACTGACAAAGAGAAATCGCCAAGTCCTGTGAAACGGGGTTCTCGTAAACTGGCAATCCCGAAAATCCCACATGACGCGAACGCGATTTCAGAGGAACTGGCTCGCCGATTCGGGTAGATCGTTTGATTCACGCCTATAAAGATTAATTGTTTCCACGTTTTTCCCATCCATCCGGAGGATCCAGGTTTCGGAAAAAATATTCCAGGTGCGGAAAGTCCATAACGACGAGGGACCCGTCGCATTTAAGCCCGAATAACTTGTCTGCGGCAGGGTTCACCTGGTAGGCCTTCCCGCAGACCAATGGCGGCGGGGCCGTCTTATTAGTCCAGCCACTTGGCGGTACCCCGTAGGTAATTAATCCGCTGATTCTGCCGCTGGTTTCAAAGTTATCCGGCTCCGCCTCCCAAACAAGCTCGTTGTCATGCATGTTATCCCAGCGATAAACGGAAATTCCGTGAGGACTTACTCCGCCCGGTTGGGGGCACGTCGATTCGTTGGAAAGACAGAGTTGGACGGTATCGTAGCTTTTACTCGCAGCCAGGTACCAATATTGTGGCCGACAGCCAGCCAGCAGTGAGGCAAGACAGACGGCCAGGAATAGTGAAACAGCCAAGCAAGCATTTTTCGTCCGCATTGATCCTTCTTTTGCGCGGGTTGTATCAACAACCCGCTACCCGCCGACCTCTTGGTAGAAAGTCTACGCACACGATGCCTTGAGGCGGGAATGAGAGTGTGCTCCCATTGTCGTAACGTTTATCATTACCGCCATCCCTCAACTCCTCTGAACGCGTTATCGGTAGTTGGCTTACGAATCCTGCCCTTAACGCGATAGCATCCGAATTGGGAAAATCCCTAAGGGCCGCAGTCTAGGTGTCATGCGCGTTTGGGTGTATAATAGGGTTTGAGAAGGTGCATTTCTTGTTTCTTTCCTCACCTACAAAAACACTTCCTGTCGATGTCACAGAATGAAGACCACACGACCGACCGAAAATCACGAGCGTGTGTTCTTAGTGGGTGTGGGCCTGAAGCGGGCCGCGCATGTGCCGGGGATTGACGCGGGTGAGGCGGAGCGGGCTTCGCTTCTGGAACTTGCGGAACTGGCGCGCAGCGCCGGGGCTCATGTCGTCGGAAGCATTTTTCAAATGCGGGACAAAATCGATCCTGCCACCATGATCGGGCGCGGCAAGATCGAGGAAGTCAAAATCGAGGCGGACCTCCACAAAGCGCCTCTGATCGTTTTCGACCGCAACCTTTCGCCGACGCAATTGCGCAACCTCGAGCGCGGCACCGAATGCCGCGTGATCGACCGCACTCAGCTGATTCTCGATATTTTTGCGCGGCATGCGCGCAGCCGTGAAGGGCAGCTTCAAGTCGAGCTCGCTCAGTTGAATTATATGCTCCCGCGTCTCGCGGGCAGCGCCAAAGAACTCTCCAGGCAGGCTGGCGGCATCGGCACTCGCGGTCCTGGCGAACAAAAACTTGAAACCGATCGCCGCCGCATCCGTGAGCGCGTGGCTAAAATCTCTCGGTCGATTGAAGCGATCCGCAAACAGCGCTCTTTACGGCGGCAGACGCGGCAGGCGATACCGCTCGGCACCGTCGCACTCGTGGGTTACACGAACGCGGGGAAATCGACGCTCTTTAATTCGCTGAGCCGCGCGGGGGTGCTTGTCTCTTCCAAAATGTTCGCGACGCTCGATCCAACCGTGCGGGCCGTGCGCTTGCCATCGAACAGGCGCGTGCTTCTTTCCGATACCGTCGGTTTTATTCGCGATCTCCCTCCGGGACTGATCGCTGCGTTTCGCGCGACCCTCGAGGAAGTGCAGGAGTCGGCGCTGATTCTTCTCGTCACCGATATCTCGAATCCGCATCACACCGAGCAGGACGCTGAAGTCGAGAAAATATTGAAGGAATTGGGCGTGGCGGATCGCCCGCGCCTGCACGTGCTCAACAAGATCGATCGGCTGACTCCAGAAGAGGCCGCGGCACAAAATGGGAATCATTCTTCGATTCGCGTGTCCGGCCTCACGGGAGCAGGACTGGAAGAACTTCTTTCCCGCATCGATGCGGCCATGCCCGTCGATCCCATTTTGCATTTGCGCTTCGCACTTCCCCTGGAAGACGGGCGTGCAATTGCCATAGTGCATGCCCTGGGCCGCGTGTTGCATTCGGAGGTGCAAGACTCCGTTATGTCGATGGAGGCGGAGTTACCTGAATCGGTGGCGCGCCGGTTGAAAATCTATCCGGAACCAGTCGCGGTTTGATTCGAGGCCCGCATCGGCGTGAATAGTTTCTCATCCGGATTCTGTAGCGGCCAGCGAACTGAAACCCTCAAGAATCAGCAAATTCCAAGCAATTTTACCATTGCGAATTCAGGGGCGTGACAGAACCCCTTCTGTGGAAAACGCTGTGGAAATCCGAGGCCGAAGAACTGCTAAATTGCGACATTTTCAACGCAATTCAGCCGGCTTGAACACGCTTAAATTTGTATAAGTTATGTGTTTTCTTTGTATTGAGAGTCAATTTGCTGCATTTCACAGCAAATTGACCGCTTTGCGTGCACCTCTGCTGTAAAGCCATGATTTGCACAGTCTTGCAGGTCATTGTTCCCAACGAGTACACGAGTGCAAGACCGAAAATTAGGCCCGAAACGATATGGCCCGGCGTACATCTCAACTCAAATTGAGCAATCGTTGACTGCCCGCCCATGTGCGTCTATAGTGGGTAACGCCTCGCGACTGGGCGGGTACGGGCAAAACGAAACAGGGAACCCGGGTACGTCATGAACCTGCCGAATAGTCTGACGATTTTACGAATCTTCTTCATTCCGGTGCTGGTCGTTGTCCTGCTGACCCGCGAACCGAATGTCGTGTTTTTTGGTGTGCCTATAAATTTTTCGGAATGGGGCGTGCTCATTCTTCTTGCGGCGGCGGCAACGGATTGGGCTGACGGGTTTTACGCGCGGCGGCGCAGCGAAGTGACGACGCTCGGGATTTTGCTCGATCCCATCGCGGATAAACTCTTAATGACGGCCGCGTTTATTTCCCTGGTGGAAATGCATCTCGTGCTCGGATGGATGGCGGTAATCATTATCGGACGCGAGATTGTCGTCCTGGGCTTGCGCAATATCGCCTCCGCTGAAGGATTTACGATTCCAGCTTCGGCGCTCGGCAAAACGAAAATGGTTTTGCAGGTGATTGCCGTTTGCGCGGTCATCCTGGGTGCCAAGCATGCGATCATTCGCCCGGTTGGCATCGTGCTATTGTGGCTCGTTGTGGGAAGTGCCACCGTTTCCGCATTTCAGTATTTTCAAAAATTTTGGGGCCGTGTCGATGGCAGCGTGAAGCAACGGCGTCACCTGAGAATTCTCGAACGGCGCAAGAATGCTCAGGATGTCCCGACTGTCCAATGACGATTGGCTAGCGCTGATGGAGATTGCCCGGCGCGCGATTGCGACAGCCATTTTTGACGGCTGTCTCCCTGATCTGCCTGCGTACTCGGATACTCTCAGTGAACCGCGAGGCGCTTTTGTAACTCTCTACCGCTCGGGCAGGCTCCGCGGATGTGTAGGGCAGGTCGAGAGTCCGGGACCGCTCGCGGAAGTGGTGGCACGCTCCGCAATTAATGCGGCCTTGCACGATCCCCGCTTTTCGCCCGTGACCGGTGAGGAGGTCACAACGCTCGACATCGAACTCTCCGTCTTATCTTCACTGCAGCCGATCGCCACCGATGCGATTATAGCCGGTGAACATGGGCTGATGGTGATGCGTGATCGAAACAAGGGACTCTTGCTCCCAAAAGTCGCAGCCGAGCGGCAATGGTCCGCCCAGCGATTTTTGGAGGAGACCTGCGTGAAAGCGGGATTGTCTCGGGACGCCTGGCGCGAACCGGGGACACAGGTCCTGGGCTTCACGGCGGAAGTTTTTTCAGGCGCGCGGATTGACACGATTCCGAGCGCCTAGGATGAATGCTTCGCGGCACCGGAACGATTATGGCCGCCGGCGCAACTGAAACCAGTCGTCTAGATACGACGGTGTTTTCGAGAATCGATCATTACTGCGGTTCTATGAGGATGCGAAAAACCCTGCTCGGGGACGCGGAGCAGGGTCTTTTGCCTTCACTGCGGATTGTGTGAAGAAACTCTTCGTTTCTCTATTCCGGATCGTTACTCCAATTCGACGTAATCCCCGGCCCAGATTTCTTCACGAGAGTCGGTCAGCATTACGGTGGAAGAGTTGGGTCCGGCACGCAGCACGATACCTTCGCCCAGCACTTGTCTCGGTAGATCGTTCCAGGTGTAAGCAACAGGCGTGCTCCCGAACCCGTATACTTTATAAGCTGTATGATCGAGCTGGTAAGCGTATTCGCTGCGATTCCCTTGATACCGGAAAACTCGGAAATAGTCACCCACCTGAACGCCCTGGGCACTGCCCAGGTTGATGAACACCGTGGTTCCACGCCCGGTGAGCATGCCAAAATTCTTGGTGTTCACGATCATGGCGGTCTTCTTTCCGGAGGGGGCAGCGAAGGGATCGAACTTCACAGCATGGAAGGGGGGCGCCAGCCGGGGAGCGAATGGAAGAACAATGTCGCCGCGCTGCATCATATCGCAGTTCAGAGTCATTTCCGCAGTGGACGTTTTCCCCTGGACGTGTGCGACGCGCAATCTTCCTATGTCCTGGTATGTAGTGCCCATCGCGCGGTTCAATTGAGCCTGCCATTTAAACCATAGGTTGGGCATCGGGTCTCGCACCGGCCGAATCACTTCAAACTGGTCCCCGATCTTGACTCCTGTTTCAGAACCGCGATTGATATAGACGAAATCCGGCGGCTGGAATGAGTTCTTGTAGATCGAATTTTCGCCCGAAATAATGTACATATCCTTCGGAATGGCTTGGTCGGTGGCCAAAGCCGAACAATAAAGATCCGCGTCTGTTGGAGCCTTACCGTGCTGTTGAGCGCTGGCGCGAGCCTCGCACATCGCCATACCCAATCCCACGCTAAGTCCAAAAGATAGAAAGCGATAAATAATCTTCTTGTCCATAGAGACCGCTCCTCGTTGCGGCGCGAACTACATCCCCGCGCCAGGTGGGACTGCCAATCCAACCTAGCACCGGTACTATAGTGCGTCAAGAAAACGCGTGGAGGCGCTTTACACACTTGTTACCCACATGGTAGAAGCCTAAGGCTTAGGTTCCAGGGTGGAGGGATGGTTTGGAGGGTCGATTCGGTAAAGATCGTGTTTGCGGAGTGATTGCGGCCGAAACTGCAGGCAAAATGAAGGGCCAGATCCGGATCGGTCTACGTAAGACCCGGACGCTGGAGTTGCGCCTTGATTATCTCCGTGATGCTCACGAACGAACATTGTTTCTCGGATGGTTAGGCCGGGAACGGCGGCGCGCCGTATTGATTGCGACCTGTCGAAGCACGCAGGGCGGGGGACTGTTCAAAGGGAGCATCGAGGAGCAGATTGAAATCCTGTCGATGGCTGCGCGGGCAGGATGCGGTTGGTGCGACGTTGAGATTGAGACCGCAAAGAAAATTGCCGGGGTTGATATCCGGCGGTCGCTTTCACCCGCGCGGGTCATGGTATCCCATCACAATTTTCGCGGAACTCCCGGAAATCTAAGGGGCGTTGTTCGCCAGCTTCGTCGTGTGGGGGGACAGGCAATCAAGATTGCGGCGCAGTGCAATTCGATCTCCGATAGCGTGCGCGTTTGTGAACTCGCGCAAGGCTGCCGGGACGTGGTCGCGATTCCCATGGGCGAAATTGGATTGCCGGGGCGTGTTCTATCATTGCGTGGGGGCAGCGCCCTGGCTTATGCCGCCGTGGAGCAGGCCACGGCGCCGGGACAACTTTCGCTGGAGACGATGGCGGATCTTTATCGTGCTGGACAAATTACGCACCGGACGAAGGTCTATGGCGTAATTGGCAATCCCATCGGCCATTCGCTTTCACCGTTGCTGCATAACACGGCCTTCCGTGCGCGAAAGCTCGATGCGGTCTTCGTGCCATTTCTAGCGCGCGATTTGAGTGACTTCCTGAGTTCCATGGAACCGTTCGGAATTGCGGGCTTCGCCGTCACGATTCCTCACAAGGAACGGATTCTCAAGCGGCTCGATGACTGCGATGCCCTGGCGGCGCGCATCGGGGCGGTGAATACCGTCATCGTTCGTGGTGAAGGCCGCTTGTACGGGTACAATACAGATTACGTCGGAGTGCTGCGGAGTCTCGACCACCGCATGCGCCTCGCGGGGAGCCGCATTCTTTTGTTCGGAGCTGGAGGCGCGGCGCGAGCGGCGGCATTCGCGCTGGCGCAGGCGGGCTCGATCGTGTGTCTGTCATCGCGGCGTCCGGAACGCGCGCGGGCCTTGGCGAAAGCCGTGGGTGCCCAGGCGGTGGAACGCGCCGAACTTCGCAGGGAATTTTTCGATGCGATTGTAAATTGCACCCCCGTCGGCATGCATCCGCATGGCGGTTCGCCACTGGCCGCTGCGGAACTCAATTGCCGAATCGTCATGGACATGGTGTACCGTCCGCGGGAGACCGAATTGCTGCGAACCGCTCGCCGCAAGGGAATTGAAACAGTTTCAGGAATCGAAATGTTTCTCGCGCAAGGTTTCGCGCAATTCGAAATCTGGACGGGTAAACGAGCGCCGGAAGCGGCCATGCGCCGCGCCGTTACAGCGGCGCTCGGTCAGGAAGAAAAATCCTAAGAAAGCCGACTGACCATGAGCGCAGTCTGCGAATGGCGCAGCTTGGATAAAATTCGATAAAAGATGATTCAGCCAGACTTCAAACAGTTCTGCAAACTTGCGCGGCAAGGTAACCTCGTGCCGGTCTATGACACTTACACGGCCGACACGCTGACGCCTGTTTCCGCGTATCAACGCCTCGCGCATGACGCCCGGTATGCCTGCTTGCTCGAGAGTGTTGAGGGCGGGGAGAAAATCGCGCGCTACACCTTCGTGGGCGCGAATCCCAGCGAAGTATTTCGCTACGTCAATGGCGCGTGCGTGCTGGAAAGCGAGAGCCGCACTTCGTGGGTGCAAACCAATCCGCTCGATTATTTGCGCAATCGCGTCGAGCGGTATCGCCCTGTGCGCGTGCCGGGACTCCCGCCGCTGGTCGCTGGCGCGATCGGGTATTTTGCGTATGACATGGTGCGGCTGGTCGAGCGCATTCCCGACACCGCGCGCGACGACGTTGGCATGGACGATGCCGTGATGATGTTTTTTCTCGGCCTGGTAGTGTTCGATCACGTCCGGCACAGGGTATGGATTGTGCGGAACGTGTTCACGGATGGCGAAGGCAGCCTCCGCGCGAAGTACAATCAGGCCGTGCGCGAGATTCGCGCCACGCGCCGCCGTCTGGATGAGGCGGTGCCCGCCGAACATCCCAAACGGCGCAAGGCCGGTCCGCTGAAGGTCACGTCGAATTTCACCCGCGCGAAGTTTTTGGAAGCCGTGCGCAAATCGAAGGAATACATTCGCGCGGGCGACATTTTTCAAGTCGCGATCAGCCAGCGGTTTGCCGCGAAGACGGACGCCGATCCCTTTGAAATTTATCGCGCCTTGCGCGTGGTGAACCCGTCGCCGTACATGTATTTCCTGAAGCTGAACGATCTCTCCGTCGTTGGCAGCTCTCCGGAAATGCTGGTCAAGGTTCAGGGACATGAGGCGCTCTACCGCCCCATTGCCGGAACGCGCCCGCGTGGTGCGAACGAGAAAGAGGATGTGGCCCTTGAAACCGAACTCGCCGCCGACCCCAAGGAACGCGCTGAACACATCATGCTCGTCGACCTTGGGCGCAACGATCTTGGCCGCGTTTCGGAATACGGTTCGGTTCAAGTGGACAGGCTGATGTTTGTCGAGCGCTACTCGCACGTGATGCATCTTGTATCGAGCCTGCGCGGGCAATTGCGCGAAGATGTCGACTGTTTCGACGCGCTCGCCGCTTGCTTTCCGGGTGGAACGCTTTCCGGCGCGCCGAAGGTCCGCGCGATGGAGATTATCGACGAGCTTGAGCCCACACGTCGCGGCATCTACGCGGGAGCGATCCTCTATCTCGATTTTTCCGGGAATCTCGATTCCTGCATCGCGATTCGCACGATGGCCGTGAAGAAGGGCGTCGCGTACGTGCAGGCGGGCGCGGGACTGGTGGCGGATTCGGTCCCCGAAAAGGAGTACGCGGAGACAGTGAACAAGGCGCGCGCATTGCTTACCGCACTGGAGATCGCGCATCGCGGTGAAGACCCCGCGCCGGGCGGACACCCGAAGGCGAAAACGTAGAAAAGGCTCCGCCCTTTGCGGGTAATCTCAAAACATTGTTATTCCGAACCCGCTCCCGCGGGTGAGGAATCTCTCTTGGATTTGCGGTCGAAGAGAGATTCCTCGCTTCACTCGGAATGACAACGCGTGACCATTTTCCACAATCTGTGCAGCTTGAGTGATTTTGATTTCTATTAGAGCGGCAAAAGTCAAAAGCAGACAGGCTGAAGCCTGTCCTACTATAAGCGTACTGCTTCCTATGGGTGAATCGTTAACTTCTGCACGCGCCAATTGGCGGTTTCGGCTGCATACACTTCGTTTTCCAATGGACACGCGATTTGATGAGCCCCCGCGAATTGCTTGGGCTGGCGTCCCGGCCGGCCGATGACGCCAAGCACTTTTCCATCGAGTGAAAGTTTGAACATTCTCCCGGGATAAGTAACTTCCCCGACAAAAAGGAACTGGGTCGGACCGTTGGTGATGCAAAGTGCATTCGGTGCTCCAACGACAGCGGCCAGACTCTCGCCGGTGGGAATAATGCCATAAACCGGATGCAGCTTGGGATCGGGCGGCACGTCGATTGTGAACATGCGGAGAAACTTGCCGTTCGTGTCGAACACTTGAACTCGACGATTCGTGCGGTCGGCCACGTAAAGATTGTTGTTGCGGTCCGCTACAATGGAGTGAGGGAGATGGAATTCTCCCGGGCCTTTGCCCGGCTCTCCCCAGGATTTCACCCACTCGCCATCCTTGTCATACTTCGCGACGCGCGAATTGATATATCCGTCCGTGATGTAAATGTTGCCGTCCGAGTCCCACGTCACATCGGTGGGCTGGCGAAACAGACCGTCCACGGGAGGAAGAGGAGGATTGGGGTGGGTCCAGGGTTTGGCGTCGTCGGCCGATTCGGCCTTCCGGCCAAAAACCCAAATCACGCGGCCAGCGGGGTTGAACTTGATCACCATGTCGGAGCCTTTGTCGATCGCCCAAATGTTGTCGTCCTTGTCGATGCGCACGGAATGGGCTTCGGACCAGGCGTAAAGTCCTTTGCCGATTTCGCGCAAGTAGTCGCCCTTCGGGCTGAACTCGAGCAACTGCGCTGCCGCTGCGCCATAGGCGGGCCCTTGGGCGCTATTCGATCGTGTAAACACGAAAATATGACCCTTGGAGTTCACGGCCACGCCGGGGACCTCGCCGAAATTCATCCCATACGGAAGCTTGAGGAAATCGACAGAGGAATCGAAAGAAATTTCGGGCGCGCTTTGCTGCGCAAATAAAGGCGAAGCGAGCAGCACGGCTAACACGAAAACAGACGTCTTGAACTTCATCCAGGCCTCCCAATAAAATCGCTCGTGCACGAATGTGCCGACAGCCTACGCTCGCTGTCCGCGCGTGTCAATCGACGGCAGCACGGTCGAGGCTTGGTAGCGCCGCCATCTTGCTTGTCCCGATGCAGGAGGGGCCGGCGGTTCTTGCGTTTTTCGATGACTTATATCCTGTGACTCAAAACCAGCCGGCGAGACGCCGCCGAGACCTGTAGTCCCCGGTGCACTGTGTGCCGACAATCGGCGAGCTCAAATTCGACTCGTCAGCGAATTCGTGTACTATTGAGATTCAGAGGGATTCGAATCCCGGGACACTCACGTGTTTGCAGGGAGCACACCGCCATGAAGTCGCATATCGTTCGGGCCATCGCGATAGCAATGCTCTTGTTTGGAATTACGGGTGCGCCAAGTGTCCGTGCGCAACAGCGCGGTCCGTCCACTTCCGAGGAGCGCTCCAAGGCCGTAAAGATCGCACACGACCTTGAGGATGACCCGCTCGCCAAGGATGCCAAAGCGCAACGGGAATGGGTGATTCAGTGGATCGTCGACATTCCCGATATTACCGTGAACGTGTGCTTCGATTATTTTGGCAAGCTTCCTGATCCGCCACGCGGACACTCGACCGAAATTGCCCGGCAGATGGTTATATCGAGTGCCGCGTTTATGATCGAGCATCCGGAAAAAGCCAAGGACGAGCAAACCATCGCGCTTTCTGGGCTTCTCGGCTCGCTGAAAGCGTACCAGTCCATCCTCAAACAAGACCCGACGGCGCGATGGGCGCAAATGGATAAGCTGATTCAGATGCGCGATCAAGGCAAGCTTGACGACTACGTTACCGACACCCGCAGGAAGTGCAGCCAGGATCAAGAAGAGCCCGATCCAGACACGATACGCGCGGACGCGCGCTGATTTGTGCCGAGCGCTCGCCGGCTTTATACTTGTTCAGTTTAATCGATCATTTTTAGTTCGGTGGCTGACCGTTCTCCGTTTATATTGCTGTAGCTCGCCTCTTCAGAGGCGAGGATTTTTTCGACCGCACGGAAAGTTGCGGACCCGATCCCTTACCCGGTACCGCGGGCTCGGAGTGAAAGACGCGCGTTAGAATTCGGCATCAAAATGATTCTGCTGCTCGACAACTACGATTCGTTCACGTACAACCTGGCGCAGTTTCTCGGACAATTGGGCGAGAAACTGGAGGTGATACGCAACGACCGGATCACGCTTGAACAGATTGCCGCGAAAAAGCCGCAACGCATCGTGATTTCGCCCGGCCCCGGAACTCCCGAAGATTCAGGCATCTGCGTTGATGTGATTCGCCGGTTTGCGGGGGAGATTCCCATTCTCGGCGTGTGCTTGGGCCATCAGGCCATCGGCCATGCGTTCGGCGGGAAAGTGATCCGGGCCCCGGAGATCATGCACGGAAAGACCAGCCGCATCCACCATGATAACAGAACGATTTTCAAGGAACTGCCGCAGGATTTCGCCGCCACGCGCTACCATTCGCTGATCGTTGAAGAGAAATCGCTTCCCGCCGAGCTTGAAATTTCCGCGAAAACAGATGGCATTATCATGGGACTGCGCCATCGCAAGCTGCTGGTCGAGGGCGTGCAATTTCACCCCGAGTCCGTGCTTACCGATGTGGGGATGCAGCTGCTTCGTAATTTTCTTTCTTTACAGTAGAACAGGCTTCAGCCTGTTTTCTTTTGATTTTCGCTTGAGCCACTAAAAGTCAAAAACAAACAGGCTGAAGCCCGTTCTACTTACTCCCGAACTTTGCCCCCGTTTTCTTCCGAACTAGCTGAACTCGTTTTGTACAGTTTTTACTCATCTCACTTTGGGAGTGACAATTTGTGCGCTCGTAAAGTCGCATTAACTGATCTGGATACAGTAAGTTACACCAGAACACACCGCTGGCTTGGCAGTTGCTATATCTCAGGTGCAGTCTGTGAACAGAGTTCAGCTCCCAAGGATGTTTCAGATGATGCATGGCATTAAAAGCAACAATTACCGGTTCCACGACCGATTCGTGGGATCCAATCGCGGATTCTCCTTGATCGAGATACTGGTCGCTCTGTTGATCGGTTCCCTCTTGACCGCCATGGCTATCCCCGCGACTCAGTCGGCTCTTGCAAGCTACCAGCTCGACGCAGCGGTCAATAGCGTGACGGGGGCGATACAGGGAACGCGCTATCAAGCGATCATGCACGGCTATCTGTATCAGGTCGATATCGATCCCACAGCAAACACCTTTCAGGTGTCCAGTGAACCGGGAGGCGCTGCCAGCTTCACTCCGATCGGTAGCGCGATTCCCGTTTCCGGTTCGCCGGTTACGATCAGCGCAGGCACATCGAACGGTTCACCCAGCCACGCGACGCTTCAATTCAAAGCAAATGGCGCGGTTCTTGTGGCGTCGGGACAGACTCCGCCGCTGAGTTTTACGATCTCCTACAAAGGAACTACAAAGACGCTAACGGTGTCCAACTATGGCTCAATTTCCGTGCAGTAAAGAGTGCAATAAGAAACGGCGTTCAAGGGGCTTCACGCTCGTCGAAGTTCTGGTCGCCACGGTGATTCTGATTATCGGCCTCGTTGCTGGCGCGGCCGTTATTGGAAGCACCTTGGGCAATACCGCGCGCAGCGGCTACATGACGCAGGCGGCAACGCTGGCGACGGAAAAGCTTGAGGACCTGAATCGTTATCCACCTTCGGATGCCAATGTCACCGTGCCGAATGGCACTTCGGTGGGGAGCCTTGCGGCCGACACCGCCGGCTACTACGACGAGGTTTATTACTCGCCGGCAGAAGGCGCTCTTGTGGAAACATCGACGAGTTTAGATGCCAGCAACAACACTCAATATCAAACGACCACGTACACTCCCGACGGGCATATGTCCCCGGCCTCCACATCGTCCACGGCGCCGAACACCGCTGGCTCCATCGCGTTCGATCGCCGCTGGATCATCGAGCAGGATCAGCCGGTAGTTGGGGTACGCCGCGTCACCGTTCTGGTGACGCTGATGAATCAGTCGGTGCAGCCGCCGGTGACATTTCAAATGAGCATGGTGCGCCCATGAGCTTATTTCAAATAAACCGCAAATGTTTCAGCGACATTCCTGAAAAGCGGACTGCGGGTTTCACGCTGCTCGAACTCCTGATTGCGACGGCAATTTTCATGGTCATTGGCGGTTCGGTGTTCGCGATGTTTGCGACGAACGCCCCCAATTTTTCCCGGCAACAGAACCTGGCGGGACTCAACATCGCGCTGCAGAACGTCGTCTCGCAAATGCAGCTCGATTTGGTGAACGCGGGAACGGGCTACTATCCCGGAGACGTCATCTCGAGTTGGCCGATCGGTATAACGGTCACAAACCAATCTTCATCGGCGGGGGCCTGCAATGTTGCCGCGACGTTTACTTACACGGCGAATTGTTTCGACACCCTGAATATTCTCACTCTGAATCCAGGCGTACCGCCTGCCCACCCAACCGACAGCACTGGAGGCACGGCTGGGACGAGTTGCACGAACCTGGCTACCTTCACTTCGCTCTACATCCAGCCGAATCCGGGACAAACGCCCACGCAGACAGCAGCCAATTTCCATGCCGGAGATCAAGTGCTCCTGGTCACGTCGTCCGGGGGCGGCAGCCACTCCACAATTGGGCCGAACAGCGTTAGTTCCACGCAGGCTTCCAACGGCGTCCAGGTCAATTCGTTCCAATTGAGTGGAGCCCCGACCGTAGGCACGAACTATGTCGCGCTCCCATTCAATCCAATCGCAACAGCTCAGGGGGCGTCTCAGAGCGATCCATTTTTCGACGATCCACTGAATATCTCGACCCAGTATTCCACCAACCTCGGCTACTACTTCTGTCCCCAGGACTGGGTCATGAAGCTGGAACCTACTACATACTCGGTGGACACCACGACGAATCCCCAAGATCCGAGATTGATCCGGAGCCAAGGCGGAAATCAGGACATCATCGCCGAGCAGGTCATCGGATTCAAGGTTGGCGCGGCAACATGGAACCCCAACGTCTCCGCGGATTATCCCACATATAGTTTCTATGCACAGAATGGGTTGGCGGCTTCGCCGTCCGGCTATAACAGCGACTACGAGCAGATTCGCTCGGTGCGCGTAACCTTGATCGGCAGAACAAACCCCAATCCAGACCCTACCTATACATTCCGAAACACGTTCGACGGTGGACCCTATCAGGTGCAGTCCGCCACCGTAGTGATCAATCCGCGCAACATAACGATGAACGGCCAATAAGGACTACCAATGAACACATGCAAAATTGAATCCTATAACTTATGTCTCCCCAATACTCTTTCCTGCCGGCAGCATCCGAGCAGGGTAACCGAACGGGGAGTTGCTTTGGTCATCACCTTACTTATTCTATCGCTCGTGACGGTTCTTTCGCTCGGGATGGTGATTGCTCTCAGCTCTCAGACCTTGATCGGCGGTTACTATCGCAATTATCGCGGGGCGTTTTACGCTGCCGACTCGGGCTTGAACATCGCGCGTCAGCAGGCGGAAACGCAACTTTTGGCGTTGATACCCACGACCTTTCCATCTCCTCCGGCGTATGCCAGTGGGTGCGGGTCCAACGCCGCCATCACGGGTGTCGGCACTGCGCTTCAAACGACGTATGCTGGCCCAACCAGCCTCAACGCAGGTACGGCCAGCCAATCGTGGAACGAAAACTTTACGATCTCGAACGCCACGACCGCTGTCCTGACGCAGGTCCCTGGAGTCAACACATACACTTGTACCTATACCTACGACATCACGTCGGTCGGGTCAGCTCAAGGAAGCGAACAGCAGACCGTCGAGGAAAACGGAAAAATAAACGTGGTAGTCAGTGGGCCGGCTACCCCAACGAACCTCAGTTTTGCTTATTTCGGGGCATTCGTGGATCGATATCCGGATGGCCTTGGACCCTTGGTGCCCGGCACGATGACCGGTCCGATGTTTACGAACAACGCCTGGGAATTCATGGCCGCCATTCCACCGTGGACGGCGCCTTATATTTTTACGGACCCTGTCGGCCAGCATGAATCCCAGGTCGATTACTGGGATTCCGGCTGGGGCCAGCACTGGTCCACTGGAACCAGCTGGGGATCTGGCGCGAACCTTGTTGCACCCACGTTTGAGGAAGGGCTGCAACTCAATCAACCGGTTGTGACTCTGTCGCCGAACAGCTTCAATCAAGCGGAAGCTGTGGTCGATGGTTTGGGGACGAACTGGGGCTCAAGCATAGCGCAAAGCCAAACCATCTCTAATCTCGCCGCAGCCGGGTTGCAGAATGCGACCGGTCAGACCTACACCGGGACCAGCACTCCGGGCATCTATTTCAACAAGCAAACAGCGGCATACAGCACCCAGTCCACGCCAGGAACCACTTGTCCCGCGAACGTTTCGCCACCGTGTATCGCCGGCGGCGGTTTCTACGTCGAGGGAGGCGCCGATGTCCAGCTCATCCCTGTCGGATCCAGAGTTCAAGAATATGTAATCACGCAGAACGGTGTCGCGACGACGATTACGGTCGACCCTGGCGCCCCGGCCAGTGGAACAAATGCCGCGATCCCGCCCACGACCACAATTGTTTCGGGTTCCACGACGGTCACCCTAAATGGCGTTCCCGAGTCTAACGTCACGGGTACGCCCCAACCCTCAACCATGGTATACGTGGATGGAACGATGTATTTTCACGGACCGGGCGAAGGTCAGGGAGCCATCCAGGACAACGCGATGATTACTCTGACCTCCAACGGCGATGCCATCGCAACCGGTGACGTGCTGTATAAGACGGAACCGGTAACGGTTCCACTTGACACTCTGATTCCTGGAGTCGGCAATCAGGTGCTGGGAATCTTCACGCCTACCGGCAGCTTCATCACCCAGGACACTCAGGCAGACCAGAACATTCAGGTGGACGGCAGCATTGCCACCATTTTGCCGGGATCACCGCCGACCTGCGACGGCCACAACGGCGGCCAGTTGTCTTATGGACATATAAATACAATCAACAACGTCGGAGGGATGATTCAGAGCTGTATCTATGCTGCGGACGTCGATGCTGAAAATACGTGGTTCGATCGCCGGTTCACGGCCAGGCCCGGCTTTGCTCCACCGTGGTTTCCCCAAACTTCGCTTACATTAGGCGGCCCGCAACCATCGAACGCCAGCCTCTCACCTCCTCAACGCATTCAGTGGGTGAGTAAGTCTTCTCAATAATTACCAGGCCGTTTTTTGTGCCTCGAAAAATGCCGCTGCGGACTGCCAAGTCCGGGCGGCATTTTTCTTCGGTTCCATGAGATCTCTGTGTGCTCTCACGGTCCTCCCAGAATGCTCGTGGAAAACGGCGCGGTGGAAGCTGGAACCGTGCATGCAAATTGCGCTGGCCAGCCGGGATCGCTCGTGGAATTCCTGCACAGCGACGTCAAATTGTAAATGACATTGCCCAGCTCGACCGGGCCGTCCAGCGGCTCCGCGTAAATCTGATAGCTCTGCGACGGTCCGACCGCCAGTCGTTCGAGTGAGAATGTTCCATCGAATTGCGCCGGGCCAGGTCCGCTGCAGCTCCAACCAGCCAGTACTGCGGCGGCGATCGCTCCGGTCGCATTATCCACCGCGACGACTTGGGCCGGGAAAATGCCCGTTACGCCGGCGGGCGAGACGGGCAGCACCGCGGGATTTGCCGGTAGGACCCGTCCGCCGATCATGCCCACGTGCGCGGAATCGCTTGGGTTCGGATAGA
>JBEKCU010000063.1:0-16441 GCA_050014735.1 Candidatus Acidiferrales bacterium
ATCAGCGCATGACCGAGATATTGTAAGCGAACCGGGATTACAAACGTTAGACTCTTAAAAAAATACTTTGGCGGGATAGTAGGACAGGCTTCAGCCAGTCTTGTTTTGACTTCTGCAGACTCGGCGGAATTCAAAAGATGACAGGCTGAAGCCTGTCCTACTCATGCGCCCAAAAACTTACCCGCCGGTTTGGATTTAAGTGAGTCTTGCAGTATCGTAGACAGGACTAAAAATTGTTCGATCAGTTCAAGGGAGGATACAGATGGCGGATGATTCTTGCGGACCGGCGAATCCAGTCCCTTCGAGTGCGCCTGCAACGCCCAGCTCGCGCATCGTTCATTGCGTAAAATTCGGCAAGGATATGCCGGGCCTGGACCGGATTCCCTGGAAGGGAGATCTGGGCAAGCGAGTCTATGAGAGCGTGTCCAAGGACGCCTGGAAAATGTGGATCGAACATTCGAAGATGCTTATGAATGAATACCGGCTGAATCCGCTCGATCCCCAGTCGCAGAAAATCATGGAAGAGCAGATGGAACAATTTTTCTTCGGCGAAGGCGCGAAGCTTCCCGCGGAATACGTTGCGCCCAGGGCCAAAGGCTAGAAGCTATTTGGCTTTCCCCCTCAACAGACTTGTAGGTCGTGAGTTCACGGTTTGAGGAAAAGTGTCTCGGGCGGCATTCCGAGTGAGACGAGGAATCTGTCTTCAGTTTAAATCGAAGAGAAATTTCTCATCCGCAGGAGCGGGTTCGGAATCACAATTTTCTGAGTTACGTAATGGTCCCCGTCACCGGGTGCTCGACCGGTAATCGTTCGACAATCTCAAATTTCAGCAGGCTGTGAGCGAGGCGGAGCGCAGCTTCTGCCTGAGCCGGAGTTCCTGCGCGCGCGAAAATAAATCCGAGATAGCTCGATCCCTCCGGCCAGGCAGCGATAAAATCGCGCAGGCGTGCGGTAATTCGAATGTCCGTCACACCGGGCGTGGCGTGCGCTTGGTCTTCACCGTCGACTCGTTCCAGCACTCCCGTTTTCGGCACCGGAATCATCATGACGCCGGACGCTTCGTCCTCACGATCGAGGTCGCTGCCCGGCAGTTTCAAGGCGTGGCGCACCAGCAACTCCTCCAGCAGGATACGATCTGGGCCAAATCGGAGGGCGCGTGAACACAGGCCGCCAATGGGTCTCGGCGCCGCTTCCAGCACCCACGCACCGTGTACGTTCACTCTGAATTCAGCGTGCACCGGGCCGTGGGTGAGCCCCAACGCGCGCACCGCCGAAGTTGCGCAATCCGTGATTCGCTCTTGCATTTCTTCGGACTGGCGGGACGGCGTCACGTAGATTGTTTCCTCGAAATACGGACCTTCCAGCGGATCGGGCTTGTCAAAAATCGCAAGAATCCGCAGCTTCCCTCGCGAAAGTAATCCTTCGACGGCAACTTCAACGCCAGGGATATAGCGTTCGACGAGCAGGCGATCGAGTTCCTTCTCGCGCGTGACTTGGATTTCCGGAGTTTTCAGCAGCGTCTTGATTCGTTCCACAGCCGCCTGAAATTCTTCGGCATTATTTGCGCAAATCACTCCCTGGCTCGCCGCAAGTCGCGTGGGCTTTATGACACAGGGAAATTGGACGCGAGGCAGAATTTTTTCCACGGGTTTATCGAGACGGAAGAAGAAGAATCCAGGCACGGGCAGCCCTGCATCTCGCAGGACTTCTCGCTGGCGCAATTTGCTGCGGCAATTTTCGACTGACGCCGGCGAACTATATGATATCCCAAGAGCTCGGGCCGTGTACGCGGCGGCGGCCGTTGGCCGGTCGCCAAGCGCGATCAGCCCGTCCACAGGACGCACGAGCGATTGCTGCACAATGCGGCGGGCTGCGTCCTCCGGCTGCTCGAAGCGCACAGCAATCGCGCCATCGGACCAAGGGTCGTCAAGCTGATGGCAGCGGTCGCTAGCGAACACTACTTCGACGCCTAGGGAACGCGCTGCTTCGGCAAAGCTGCGCGTCTGGTAACCAAGTTTGCTGGCGAGAATTAGTAAGCGACTCATGCGGAAGGTTCATCCCAAATTCTACTGAGTTTGCTGCATAGTAATTTTCATACATACTGATCCGCTTTTGCGAAGGACGTCTTCACATTCCCGATCGACACAAGTTGACGGTCCATCGGCTCGGCACAGCAATACCACGGTTCATCGAGAAATGGTACCGGCGACCGCCGCGTCACGGACGGTTCGGTTTCCCATGGAACGCGAATACCGGCAGCCGCCCTAGCGGCGCGCAAAATATGAGAAAAGATTTCAGTGCGGGAAAGTTTCAGACCGTCGCCCCGCTGCACGAGATCCGAAATTTCGCGGCACAGCGCGTCCACGCGAGGATCTTCATGAACCCATGGAAAAACGAGCGCCGCGGAATCGAACGGCTGCACGAGCCCGAGCACATCCCGCAAGTCAAGCAGGCGCGAACCCGCCGGGATCAGCAGCCGAATCGCAAGTTGGATGGGAGCGACATTTTCGCATAAATTTTCCCGCGCGATCACATCCAATAGATCGAGATAGCCCTCGAGCGTTGTCCACGGTGTGAATGGCACGAAGGTGGGCAGCAGCGTCATCTCCAATTTCCGGAACCTTTCCGCGACAGAAATAAAGTCGGCGCGCGTGTGGCCCTTGTCGAATTTTTCAAGCACGGCGTCATCGACCGATTCCACGGCGCTGATAACAAAAAGGCATCCCGTATCACGAAGCGTCGTGAGATGAGCGTCATGCTTTCTCAGGTGTTCGATCTTAATCGTCACATCGTAGCTGACGCGCGGAAACTCACCATGCAATTCTTCAACGATCGCAAGGGCGTGCGCGGGTCCATTGAAGAAATCCGGATCGCCGAACGTAATGTGCTGCGCTCCCGCAACCACCTGCTGGCGAATATCCTCCAACACTACATCGCGTTCAATCACGCGGAACGCGCCGTTATAGACGGGCACGATCGGGCAGTGCCTGCAAAGATGTTTGCACCCGCGCGTCGCTTCGGTCGAGCCGGCCACGCGCTGGTCTCCGCTGGGCATTACGATCCGCGCATATTTTCCGAGTTCCGGCAGGAAGGAGCGGTCCGGTACGATAAATTTTTGCCGCGCCAGGGAAATAACGGGCTCGGTTTGCGCTGCATTGCTATTGCCGTGCGCCGCGTTTTGTTGGAGGCGCTCGGCAAGACTCACGAGTCCTTCCTCGAATTCGCCGCCAAGAATCGTCCCCACGCCCCGTGCGCGCAGATATTCCTCGTTGACCGGCGCATAGAGCCCATAGAAACAGAGGTGAGCGCAAGAATTCATTTCGCGGACAGGATCGATAAGTCTCGAAGCGAGCCGCGTAGCCGTATGCATCGGAACATAAAACGCGATCAAGCCGGCGGCACGAATCGCCGGTTCATCCAGACTTTCGCGTGTCAAATCGAGGCATACGACATCATGCCCATGCGTGCGCAGCCACGCCGCCGGCGAAGCCAGCCCAAATGGCTGCCGGCCAAGTTCGTAAGTTGAAATGAGGACGATGTTCATCTGGTTTTTGATTATAGCAATTACGATTTCAAAGGGGCCGCATAAGGCGAGAGCCTTGTCCGCCGCTCGTATTGCCGAGCACTTTCGCGAACAAGGCTCCCGGAAACTACAAACTCCAATAAGCTGAAAGGAATTTATGCAAACTACAATTGGGGCAGTCGCGAACGCCGCCCTTTCGTTCAAACCGATCGTACGCTGCCGCGGATTAAAACTATGGGCAGGTGGGTGAGATCATCTTGACCGAAGTCACCTTCATATAGTGAGGAGCCTTCGGTACGTTCTTGTTCGCTTCTGCGTCGGCCGGAGCGACTGCCGTGCCGGTGATTTCCATCTTGTGCCCGACATGCGGAGCCAGGTTTGCATCCGACGAAACAATTCCGACCGACTTGGGGCCCTTTTCGAGATCGGTGAGCTGATACGATCCGGGTGCATCGCCAGCCCTCAAACATCCGGTCATGCTATGTGTCTTGGGCGCATCCTGAGCTTGAATACCGATGGCAAACAAACAAGTTACGGCCAGCACAAATACGAGTGAAGCTTTCATCGACAAACCTCCTGAGAAATAACGATCTGCCGGGCATGTTACCATAAGTTTCATTAATACAAATGTTTTCCTAACGACGAGCATCCAACCCGGATCATCTGGGTTCCGGAATCACCCAGACTCACGGGCTGCGCGGAACGCCGGGATGCGATATGATTGTGACCCTGCATCCATTCAGAAAGGAAGAAGAGCAGAATGTCTCCCGTATCCAAGAATTCGTTCGGCACCCGTGACTCCCTTCAGGTGGACGGTAAGAGTTATGAGATTTTCCGGTTAAGCGCGCTCGATAAAAAAGGCGTGGGGCATCCCGCCAAACTTCCCTTCTCGCTGCGCGTCCTGCTAGAAAACCTCCTGCGACAGGAGGACGGACGATTTGTTCATCCCGGAGACATCGAAGCCCTTGCGGGCTGGGTACCGAACGCCGCCGCTCAAAAGGAAATTTCCTTCATGCCGGCGCGAGTGCTCTTGCAGGATTTCACCGGCGTGCCCGCGGTCGTCGATTTCGCGGCGATGCGCGAAGCTATCCGTGAGCTGGGCGGCGATCCTAAAAAAGTGAATCCGTTGCTGCCCGCTGAACTCGTAATCGACCACTCCGTGCAGGTGGATAAGTCCGGCTCGGACATGGCCTTCGCATTCAACGCCGAACTCGAATTCACCCGCAACGTCGAGCGCTACGCCTTCCTCCGTTGGGGACAGGAAGCCCTGGACAATTTCAAAGTTGTTCCGCCCGATACGGGAATTTGCCATCAGGTGAATCTGGAATACCTGGCGCGTGTCGTGTTCGACGCTGCCACTGACGGCAAGACGTTTGCATTTCCTGATTCGCTCGTCGGCACCGATTCCCACACCACAATGGTGAACGCCCTAGGTGTGTTCGGTTGGGGAGTCGGCGGTATCGAGGCAGAAGCCGCCATGCTCGGCCAGCCGCTTTCGCTGCTGATCCCGGAAGTCGTCGGCTTCAAGCTTCACGGCCGTCTGCCCGAGGGCGCGACCGCCACGGACCTCGTACTGATCGTTACCGAGATGCTTCGCAAGAAAGGCGTCGTCGGGAAATTTGTCGAATTCTATGGCACGGGCCTCTCGAGCTTGAGCCTGCCGGACCGCGCAGTCATCGCCAACATGGCGCCCGAATACGGCGCAACGATGGGATTTTTCCCGGTGGACGCGGAAACGCTGGCCTACCTGCAATTCACGGGCAGGGATAGCACTCGCGTGCGCCTGGTCGAGGAATACACCAAGGCGCAAGGGATTTTCCGGACGGATGCGACTCCGGACCCCATCTATAGCGACAAGCTTGAACTGGACCTCGCCAGCGTTGAGCCAACTTTGGCGGGTCCGAAGCGTCCGCAGGACCGCGTGCCTCTGCGGCAATCGAAGGCGTCGTTCGAAAAGTCCATGGAGGGAACCGCGCAAAAGAATGTCGCGGTAAAAAACAATGGCGACAAGTTCGAGCTTTCGAACGGTTCAGTCGTTATCGCTGCGATCACCAGTTGCACGAATACTTCGAATCCGTCGCTGATGCTGGGAGCGGGACTTCTGGCGAAAAAAGCCATCGAGCGCGGTCTGCACAGCAAGCCCTGGGTGAAGACAAGCCTGGCGCCCGGTTCGAAAGTCGTCACCGATTATCTGGAAGCCGCGGGCCTGGGAAAATATCTCGATCAGCTGGGATTCCAACTTGTCGGGTACGGCTGCACCACTTGCATCGGCAATAGCGGCCCGCTGGAAGAGCACATCGGCGCGGCCATTAAGGACAACAGTCTCGTCGCGGTTTCTGTCCTCAGCGGCAACCGTAATTTCGAGGGCCGCATTCATCCCCTCGTCCGCGCGAATTATCTGGCATCGCCGCCGCTCGTCGTGGCCTACGCCCTCGCCGGACGCATGGATTTCGACATGGCTACCGAGTCCCTCGGGAACGGCAACGACGGCAAGCCTGTGTTCCTGCGCGACATCTGGCCATCGCCTCAAGAAATCGAATCCACCGTGCGGGCCAGCGTTTCCACCGCGATGTACAAAAAAGAATACGGCGAAGTCTTCGAAGGCGATGCACACTGGAAGGGCCTACAGGTTCCAAAGGGCGATCTATACGTGTGGGACGCGAAATCTACGTACATTAAAAATCCGCCCTTCTTCGAAAAGATTTCGAAAACCCCGGCGCCGCTCACCGATATCCACAATGCGCGCGTGCTGGTCATGCTCGGCAACAGCGTCACGACGGACCACATTTCGCCCGCCGGTTCGATCGGCGTGGATACTCCCGCCGGAAAGTGGCTCATCTCGCAAGGCGTTAAGCCGTCGGACTTCAACTCGTATGGCGCGCGCCGAGGTAACCACGAAGTGATGATGCGCGGAACGTTCGCAAATATCCGTCTGCGGAATCAGTTAGCTCCGGGCACTGAAGGCGGCTGGACCGTGCACCAGCCCGACGGCGAAAAGATGTCGATTTACGACGCGTCAATGAAATATCAGAAAGAGGGCGTGCCGCTGATCGTGCTGGGCGGCAAGGAGTACGGCTCGGGGTCGTCGCGCGATTGGGCAGCGAAAGGCACGGTGCTGCTCGGAATACGCGCCGTGATCGCCGAAAGCTACGAGCGCATCCATCGCAGCAACTTGCTTGGCATGGGCGTGCTCCCGCTGCAATATCGCGCGGGGGAAACGGCGCAGTCGCTCGGCCTTACGGGCTTCGAGGAGTTCACCATCGACGGCGTAGCAAAACTCGCGCCGGGTCTGACGGTCGAGGTCCGCGCCCGGGATAAGAACGGCAAGGAAACCGTATTTCAAACGGTCGCGCGTGCCGACACGCCCGAGGAAGTCAACTACTACCGTCACGGCGGCATCCTGCCATACGTTTTACGGCAAATGCTGTAGCGTGTCGCAACCAGGGGCCTGCATGGCTAAATCGACACTGCGTGTTTCCGATGACACATCGCAAATTGGGCGGTCGTTGTAACTAAACTGTTTAAGTCCTGTAGGAATGGGAACGTGAGTTGCTCCTCAGATAAGGAATATGACTCGTTTCCTCACTATTCTGGCGCTGGTTGCGCTGCTAACGCCTCCAGCCCAAGTGGCATCGCAGGAACCTAGCCTCCCGGCGGTCCCATCTCCCGGCCAAATCTCGGGACACATCTATCGCGCCGATAGCGGCGAGCCACTCTCCAACGCATTCGTTGTCGTGCAGTCTGCCGTGGACCTTGGCGTAAAGTTAGGACGCACTGCAGACGCCGGCAGCTACGTAGTCGCCGGCGTAGCTCCGGGAAGGTATTGGATTGTCGTTTACCGAGCGGGTTTTATTCCAAAAGGATATGGCGATAATACTCCAGCTCCCTGTCCGAACTGTGTAACGGTTGGTTCCGGGCAGAAAGTCGTGGGGATGGACCTGCGGCTCGTTGCCAACCCCAGCATCACCACGATGTCAGACGATGGACTGAACGTCGCATCGTCGGTTTCGGCGTGCAGGATTTGCCCGGTTCGCTTCTCGCCTGACGGAGTATTCCTGGCACTTGGCACAACCAACGCCAGTCCTTCTCAGACCAGATTATGGCTGTACGACATGCGATCGAAGCAGCTCGTGCCCGTGATGCTGGACTTGCAAGGACTGCCCTCGACAAGGGTGCCACTCGATCTGGCGTGGGCCGATGATGACACTCTCTACATAAAGCATGGCGAGGAACATCCATACCTTCGCCTCTTTAAACTGTCGGGTGTAAAGATGGCAGGGACGAACGGGAATCCCCCTAGTTTTTCGGCCCAGGAAGTTTCCGACGTTCCGGTAAACGTCGCACGAGAATTGGACCGTAAGCCAGAGGTCCAAAACGATCGCTATATTGTCAACCTCCAGGTCACGGGGCCTGGCAATAACTCGCGCCTCGTCGTACGGCTGGCCGACGGTAGCAGGGAGCAAGACATTGCCGATGACGTTGGCGACTTTCTTTTCGACAAGAATCGTTCATTAGCCTTCTACCTGAAGTTTGCAGACGGATACCCGTATCACGTAAGAACAATTTTCACAGTAGATCTTAATACCCGAGGAGTTCGAGAGACCCCCCTTCCGATTTGGCCGGAAGGTCTGATGGCCCAGACCCAAAACGGAAGCGGAAGCTTGGTAGTTTACAAGGCTCAAGGTCCATGTGAGCCGGATGAGTCGGACATCGAAGCCGAAATCGAAAGAATTCGCACACGATACAGTACTTCTGCGGACCGCTCGCCACATATCTGCTTCGTGAGTCTCCCATAAAACAAGACCGCCAACCCAGGGCAAGACGTAACAAGTGGTGGAGTTGCTCTGTATGAGTGTCCACAAGTCCCGACAACAACTTCTGAAAGCGCTACTCTTGGAAATTGATTACTCTTACTCGGTATGCCTTTCCACCGCTACCGGACTTCTGTTAACTTCGTTTCGCTGGTTGATGAGGAGTAGCCGATGCGTTCGCGAATCGAATCGACCTTTTTTCTAATTCTATTCTTCTCTTCGCCGGCGATCTTTGCGACAAGACTCGCCGCGCAATACCCGCAACCCGGCCCGGAGCAGGTCTACGCAATTAAAGCCGGCAAGCTTGTCGACCCGGAAAAAGGAAGCACCGAAGCTAATCAAATCATCGTAGTGCGCGGAAAACGCATTGTAGCGGTTGGCTCCAACGTGGAAATTCCGTCAGACGCCAAACTTATTGACCTCTCGAAATCCACGGTCCTGCCGGGGATGTTCGACGCGCACACGCATCTTTGCATGACGGTCAAGAAGGATCGCGACGGGAACAGCTACTACATCACCACGCTGCTTGACCCGACCGCTTTCCGAGCGATTGAAGGCGTGGTGAATGCCAAGGATATGCTGGCTGCAGGATTTACCACCGTCCGCGACGTTGGCAACGCCGGCAACTACGCGGACACCGCCCTGCGTGAAGCCATCGATCGCGGCCTCGTGCCGGGTCCTACCATGATCAACGCCGGTCGCATCATTGCGCCGTACGGCGGGCAATTTCATTTGCAACCTGAGAAGCGCGATCTGGGAACGCCGGAGTATGCCTTTGCCGACACGCACGATGAAATGCTCAAAGCCATCCGCGAAAATATCCACTACGGGGCCACGGTGATCAAAATCGTCGTGGACGATCAGAAGTACATTTACAGCGTCGATGACATTAAGTTCATGGTCGCGGAAGCCCACCGCGACGGCTTGAAGCTGGCCGCGCATTGCTGGACCGAGCCCGGAGCGCGCAACGCAGCCGAGGCGGGCGTCGATTCGATTGAGCACGGCGAAATGATGACGAACGAAGACCTTCAGCTCGCCAAGAAAAACCACGTCGTCCTGGTGGGAACCGATTTCACCGAAAGCGCGGCAAGCGAGAGCGGAATGCCGGAGATGCACGCCGTATTTGTGGATCGGCTGAAACGCGCGTATCAGATCGGGGTGACCATGGCGTTTGGCACCGACGCGTTCGTCTACGTGCCCGGCCAAACCCGCGGAACCCTCGCCGCCGAGTATGTCGATTCCTGGGTTGAAGCGGGAGTGCCGGCCAAGGATACCCTGCGCGCGATGACGATCAACGCGGCACGCCTGCTCGGCGTCGATGGCGAGCGCGGCACGATCAAATCAGGCATGGCGGCTGACATCATCGCCATGCCGGAAAATCCGCTCGACGACATCCAGGCAGTGCGCAAAGTGTCATTCGTAATGAAAGATGGAAGCGTGTTTAAGAACGAAAAGTAGAACAGGCTTTTTATCCTGAGGCGTGCCGAAGGACAGCCTGTTTTCTTTTGATTTTTGCTAAAGCAATTCGATTTTAGCCAACGCGGAAAAATTCAAAACCAAGCAGTCTGAAGCCTGTTCTACCGACGCGCGTTCTACTGAACCGGCGCGCGCACCACCGTCAGCGACTTGACCATCTTCACCCACCGCGCCGGGCGTTTTTCGTGGGGAGCAACCAGTTTGAAGGGCCCCTGGTCGGGAGTTAGCGGCGCGCCATCCATCGTGTCCGCCAGAAGAATTTCCGAGTCCTGGAATCCGGAATCGAGTTCCGCCAGCGAAAAGACGACGTGATAGTCGTCCGCGGCTTCGACCATGACGTAGGTCGCCATGGCCGGCCCGCGAAGCTGTGCCCCTAACGGGGCTCCCGCCTTGCGAAGCAGGTCTTCAACAAGGACGCCTTCATAAACTTGCGCCGTCTTGGAGTGCTCGTTCTCCACGCGCAAAGTTTTTCGCGGCATGCCTTTGAGACTGATTGCCGTTACGACAAACGGAGCGGTTACGGCGCCGCCAATCTTCACTTCGGAAGGCCCGCTCGCGGCCTTCCCTGACGTGGAATCCTGTGCTAACGCGGAAAATCCAAGAAAGGCTAGTGCAGTTATTGCAAGGAGGATTCGTCGCATAACGGTCCTTTCGGCGTTGGGTAGAACAGGCTTTTTATCCTTCGGCTCGCCTCAGGATAAAAAGCCTGTTCTACTCACCCCTTTTGCAGCATGACTTCCGTGGATTTGATGACTGCCAGCACTTTGTCGCCGACCTTGAGCTTCATTTCATCGGCGCTGCGCCGAGTAATCACGCTCTCGATGAGGTTCTTACCCACGCGGACCGTCACATGAGCCATAACACCGTCCACTTCAAGTTCCACAATCTTGCCTTCGATCTGATTTCTGGCCGAAAGTTTTGCACTCAATCGAATTCCTCGATTCCCGCCGGAATTTCGCGAAGCCTAGTTGAGACCTGGCCAAGCTTCGGTTTTTTCGGCGATTCTGTCAAATCGGCTGAAACCGGCTATGAATCATGCGGATCCCTGCGGATTTTCATCAGGAAAGTCGAATCTCGGGCGATAACGATCCATTCGCAACAAATTCAGACTGGACTGCTTGAATCCTGCCGGATCGCGCAAGGCCGCCGCGGGTGCGATTCCGCCGCTATAGATCGCCGTAATTCATATACTTCCTATTCGTATTAAGTCGATTTGACATATCGGTTTGTATTGTATTAAATCGACAATTCAAAAACGCAATCGAGTCACCGCGGAAGAAGGTTTTTAAAAACCGCCGGCCAACGGCGCACCAGGGAGATCGTTTCATGAGTAGTTTCGTTCGGTCATATTCCCGCAGTCGCAAACATTTTATAGCCCATTCGTTTAGACGCCGGCTTCTGGCGGTTCTGGCGGGAGGCTGTCTGGCAGCTGCCTTATTACTCGCATCGGCCGCGCAAGCGCAAGTTTCAGCGGCCATTTCAGGAAGGGTAACGGACCCGGCCGGCGCGACCGTATCTAGCGCGGACGTCACGGTAACGAATCTTGAAACAGGGGAAACACGAAAAACGGTCACCGATGATGGGGGGCGATATTCGGTCCCCTCGCTTGCACTGGGAGAATACGAGGTGCATGTCGCAAAACAGGGCTTCCGGGAAGAGGTTCGCGGCGGGATCCACCTTGTCGTCGGACAAGAGGCCGCCGTCGATTTCGCGTTGACGCTGGGACAACTCACCGATCAGATCAAGGTCGACGCGGACGCGCCAATGGTCAGCGTGGCATCTGCGGACATCTCCGGCATTGTCGGCGAGCAACAGGTCAAAGATCTCCCGCTGAACGGGAGAAGTTATGACGAACTCATGACGCTCAATCCAGGCGTTGTGAATTTCACGTGGGAAAAGACCGGCGCGCTCGTGGGCGTCTCGAATTCGACCACCGCCAATATGTTTTCCGTCTCCGGCAACCGCCCGCAGCAAAATCTCTTCCTGCTTAACGGGGTCGAGTTCACTGGCGCGGCGGAAAATAATATGACCCCCGGCGGCGCCAGCGGGCAGTTGCTCGGCGTCGACGCGGTGCGCGAATTCAATATCCTGCGCGACAGCTACGGCGCGGAATACGGCAAGAAGCCCGGAGGGCAAATCGTCATCGTCACACAGTCTGGAACGAATAACTGGCACGGGTCGGCCTATGAATTTCTCCGCAACAACGCGCTCGACGCACCCAACTTTTTCGATACAGGATCCGCACCTCCCTTCCGGCGCAATCAATTTGGCGGATCGCTCGGCGGTCCAGTGCAGAAAGACAAGACCTTTGTCTTTGCCAACTACGAAGGGTTTCGCCAGTCTCTGAACCAAACCTCGGTGGGTATCATCCCGGACTGCAATTCCTATAAGGAAGCCCCGCTCCTAAATCCCACCGTAGGATCACTGGGACTGCTGAACTTGTGGCCGCAGGCTCCATGCCCCGGCAGTTCTCAATACGTGGCCGCGAACGATTCGATCAACGGCTCCCCGAGCAACTACTTCACCGATTCCAGGGGTGTGAACGACGGCATCTATAACTACTACAGTACCCCTCTCTCATCGATTCGCGAGGATTTCGGTACGGTACGCGTGGACCACGTTTTTTCCGCAAAAGATACCGCCAGCGTGATCTACACCGCCGACGACAGCGGAAGCACGACCGCAACCCCGCTCAACCCTTACAGCTCGGACATCGTCGATCTTCGCGAACAGGTCTTGAGCTTCCAGGAAACTCATGTCTTTTCGCCAACGCTTTTGAACACCGCACGTTTCGGCTTCTCTCGCGCGGGATATTATTTCACCGGCGAGCCTACTCCCAACACCCCGGCTGCTGGCGTATCGCCGTTCTTGTCCGGTGTGCCGTTCGTCGGAGCGGTGGTCGTCGGAGGCAGCCAGGCTTCCAATTCCCCGACCCAACTGGGACTGGCGGGAAGCAACAACGGCAGCAATCTGCATATAGCAAGGAATCTGTTCACATACACAGATCAGGTCACTCTCATCAAGGGACGGCACCAAATTACCGCAGGCGCCTGGTTTCAGCGCCTCCAGTCCAATGAAGAGATTGCCCTCAGCCAATATGGCCAGTTGACCTTCAATGGCTTGCCGGCGCTGCTTTACGGCACGGCCAGTTTCTTGTATGACCCAACGCCCACACCCGAGAGTTGGCGATCTCTGTATGCGGCATTCTTCGTACAGGATGCAATTCGGGCGCTGCCCAGCCTGACCTTGACTCTGGGATTCAGGGGGGAATCCACCACCGGGTGGAATGAAGCCTACGGCAATGCCGCAAACTACGGCCTCAGCGGCGGCGTTCCGCAGTGCGCGACGCTGAACGGAAATCAGTGCTACCCGGATACCGGGACTTCGTTCCTGAGCGCGAACAAGGCAGCCATTTTGCCAGAGCCCCGGTTTGGCGTGGCCTGGAGCCCGTTCGGAAGCAAGACAGTCATCCGCGGCGGGTTCGGGATGTACCACGACTTGCAGGATGCGCTCGGCTATCGCGCCGATCAGAACGCGCCATATAACCCGTCGTACACCATCGCAGTGCCCGCAGCCAGTACCACTCCAGCTGTTTGCTGCAACGTTGGCGCGACAACCTTAAGCGATGATATTAACTTCCCAATCTCACGAGCCCCCGCATCGGGCATGTTCGAAGGCACGCTGGTGCCGGGTGGCGTTCAACCCGATATGCGGACCCCGACTGTCCTTACATGGTCGCTCCGCGTCGAGCGGGAACTTTCTCCCAATATGTCTCTCAGTGTGGGCTACGTCGGGAATCACGGCTATCATGAACTGATTGGCGTGGATCTAAACGCGCCGCAGCCCGTTCCATGCGCGGGTACCCAATGTAATACAACCTTGTACACGATCTCGACGGGCGGCACCGTTACCTCAGCGCCGATCACGCTTCCCACAGGCACCCCCTATATCGCCCTCACCTCCGCCGGCGCAGCGCCGGCAAAGCCCAACTCCCACCTCGCCAATACGTGGACCTGGATGTCGGAGGGAGACAGTTCCTACAATGCGCTGCAAGTCGATTTCAGGAAGCGCTTCAGCCAGGGTCTGACGCTGCGCGGGAACTATACTTGGTCCAAAGTGCTTGACGATGGAGATTCCTACAACCAAACCGCCGCAGGGAACGCGCCTGGGCTCGTAGCGAATCCCTATGATATAGCCGCCGACTGGGGACTCGGAACGTACGACGTGCGGAACGTGGGAGTCGTCACGGCGGACTACGAACTTCCCATCGGGCACGGGAAGCGCTGGCTTAGCGGCGGGAGCGGAGTTAGCGGGGCGCTGGCAACCGGCTGGCGCGTCAACAGCATTGTGACGATTCAATCGGGCTTTCCTTTCACGCCTCAAATCGGTTACAACTCCTCGAACGATGGCGACACGCGCAATCCCGTCCGGCCCTTCCTCAACCCGAACTTCACTGGCCCACTGGTGGTCGGGACGCCCAGCGAGTGGTTCAATCCGGCCGCTATCGCTGCGGTGCCCAGCAACAGCGGATTTTTCGGAAACCTTGGAAGAGACACTTTCATTGGCCCTGGATTGGCCAGTTGGGATTTTTCCGTCGTCAAAAACACGCACATCCGCGAAAGCCTGAATCTGCAATTCCGCGCGGAAATCTTCAACTTGCTGGATCGCGCCAATTTCAACACGCCGAACTTAATCACTTGGGTCCAGGGATTTAATACCACGGGTGCTAAGGCTGGCGATGTCGTTGCGACGCCTACGCCCTCAGGGCTCAATGGATCGATCACCAGTACCTCGACGACGTCACGTCAGGTGCAGTTCGGGTTGAAGTTGCTGTGGTGAGATGCTGAGTATTCGCACCAGGAAAAGATTTAACAAAGAAGACAGATTTAACACGGAGGACACAAAGAGCACAGAGGGGCACAGAGGAAAGAAGAGAACAAATGAGGAATTCTAGGAATGTCTTTGTCTAAGGAGGTCCCTCCTAACTTCTCTGTGTCCTCTGTGTGCTCTGCGTTGAAGCTTTTTGGGGTAATCAAGTCACAATGCTGGGGTAGAGCCTGGTCGCCACCGCGATCAGCACGACGAACGCAACCAGTAACATCACGAAATCCCTGCCGATCCCGAATGAACTCATACCGCCTGTAATCATCAGGGTTCGCAGCGCATCCACCTGGTACGTAAGCGGGTTAAATCGCGAAACGGCCCGCAGCCACGACGGCATCAGGACCAGAGGGTAGATGGCGTTGCTCGCAAAAAATAGCGGCATCGTCAACACCTGGCCGATTCCCATGAAACGTTCCCGCGATTTTACCAGGCACGCGACAATCAACGAGAACGTCGAAAAAATCGCCGAGCCCAGCATCACGGCAAGCACAACTCCCGCCAGCGCGAATATTCCAAAACGAAGTTGAACGTGTAGGATATAGGCGAGGCCATACACAAACACCATTTGGCACAGGCTGCGCGCCGTCGAGGAGATTGCTCTGCCCAGCACCAGCGTGCTGCGCGGCGCGGGACTCACTAAAAATTTCTGGACAATCCCAAGGTCCCTCTCCCAAATCAGCGAAATTCCGTAGAAAATCGCTCCGAACAGAACGCTTTGCGCCAGAATCCCGGGCGATATGAAGTCCAGGTAGCTGATGTTGCCGGTCGGGATCGCTCGCGCTCGGTTGAACACCTGGCCAAAAATCAGCAACCACAGAACCGGTTGAACCATGCGCGTGAACAATTCGATCGGATCGTGAACCAATTTGCGAAGATCGGCCTCGGCGACCGCCATCGTCTGACGCAAATAATTCGCGCCGGGAAATGGCTCAGCCCAGACGTTGACTTGTGCTTCGTGTGCGAGCGACATCTCTTAGTTCGCCTCCCTCGGAAATCGTTGCTCCCGTGAAATGAATGAACACGTCGTCGAGCGACGACTCCGCACCTACTTGAGCTTTCAGAGCCGCGGGCGTGTCCAGCGCGGCGAGCACTCCCCGATGCATGACGGCCACCATATCGCAAAGATGGTCCGCCTCTTCCATGTCGTGAGTGGTCATTAGGATGGTCGTGCCGAATTCGCGTCGTAGTTCGCCGATTCGCTCCCAAACGGAACGTTTTGCGGAGGGATCGAGCCCGACAGACGGCTCATCCATAAACAAAACTGCTGGCCGGTGCAGCATGGATTGCGCGATTTCCAAACGGCGGATCATTCCGCCGGAATACTGATGCACCAGCTTGTCTGCGACGTGCGAGAGATCCATGAATTCCAGGGCTTGCGCGATCCTACGTGCCCGTTCCGCTCGCGGCATGCCATAGAGCTTGGCCGAAATCAGCAGGTTTTCGTAACCGGTCAGATCGCCGTCCGCTGACAACATTTGCGAGACGTATCCGATCTTCCGCCTCACCGCTTCGGGGTGCTGAATCAAATCGAAACCCGCAATCTTCGCGGTCCCTTCGCTCGGTTTTAGCAGCGTCGTCAGCATCTTTATCAGCGTGCTCTTGCCCGCGCCGTTGGGCCCCAAGAGTCCGAAGGTCGCGCCGGAGGCGCAGGTAAAATTCAGGTGGTCAACAGCGACCAGCGTGCCAAATCTGCGCGTCAAAGAAAGAACTTCAATTGCGTTTGAGTCTGGCCCATTTTCCATATCCT
>JBEKCU010000064.1:0-16311 GCA_050014735.1 Candidatus Acidiferrales bacterium
GATTTGAAGGTCCCGCAAATCGGCGGCCTCGAGCTCATCAAGCGCATCCGCGCCTATAACCCGGACATCGCGGTGATCGTCCTAACGCAGTACGGGACGATCGCGACCGCGATCGAAGCCACCCGGCTGGGAGCGACCGATTACATTACGAAGCCCTTTCATGTGGAGGAAATGAGCAGCAAGCTGGAGCGCCTGGTGCATTCCATCGAAACCGACCAGGAAAACCGGCTGTTGCGCGAGCAACTGAAAAGCCGGCCCGGATTCGGCGGATTCGTGGGCATTTCTCCGCGGATGCAGCGCGTGTACAAGCTGATTCAGAAAGTCGCCCAGCACAATTATCCCGTGCTCATCATGGGTGAGAGCGGCACGGGCAAGGAATTGGTGGCAAGGTCCATTCATTTTTCGGGGCCGCGAAAAAACAAACCCTTCGCTCCCGTGGATTGTTCATCGCTGGTGCCCACCCTGATCGAATCCGAACTGTTCGGTTACGTGAAAGGGGCGTTCACCGGCGCGCAGCACAGCAAGCAAGGCCTGTTCGAATCCGCGGGGGACGGCACGCTGTTCCTGGACGAAATCGGGGAATTGCCGACGGACCTTCAGTCGAAGCTACTTCGCGCCCTGCAGGAGCATGAAATCAAGCCGGTCGGTTCGAACGAGAGAACCGGCATCCGCGCCAGGGTGATCGCCGCAACCAACCGCGACCTGGAGGCCGGTATCCGCACCGCCAACTTCCGCCAGGACCTGTATTTTCGTTTAAATGTCGTCCAGATTAAGCTTCCTCCCCTGCGGGATCGCAAGGCGGATATTCCCCTGCTGGTGAACTCCTTTTTGGAGAAATTCAGCGACCCTGCGCGCCCCACGCAGATTATTTCCGAAGACGCCATGCGCCGGATCATGGCTTACGATTGGCCGGGGAACATCCGCGAGCTTGAAAACGCCATCGAGCGGGCTGTGGCGCTCGGCTCCGGCCCCATCCTGCAAGCAGGAGACTTGCCGTCGAACCTCCAGTACACGGGTCCCGCGGAAAAACTTCCCGACACCGACGAACTGGTCCCGCTCGAAGCGCTGGAGCGGCGCGCCATTTTCCGGGCGCTGCGGGAGACTTCCGGCGACAAGCTTGCCGCCGCCCGCATTCTTGGCATCGGCAAGACCACGCTCTACCGCAAGCTTAAACAGTATGAGGCTGCCCGGCCGCAGGCGTGAAGAGCGGATGTTTCGAACGTATCTTGCGATCGATTGTGCGATTCCGAGAGCCGGTGCACGAATAGCTTCCGGGTGAAAGAACACTCGGGAGCTATCCCGCCAAGCCGAGTCCACCGAAGGTGCTGTTGGCTATTCGTCCGGCTACGGCGATTGGCAGCTATTTGCCCACTGGAACCTTGCGTCGCACTTCATCGAAGAAGTTTTCCACGAAGCTCGCGTGGTTCTGCACCGACGGCGCGGCACCCAACGACAACAACGCGAGCGAGCGCGAGATGAAACGCGTGGTGCTGAGCAGGAAAAATTCCCTCTTCGCCGGCGACCCGCGCGGCGGCCGCACCGCGGCCATCCTGGCCAGCCTGACATTCATCTGTCGTCGCCACGAAATCGACCTGCAGCTTTACCTCACACGATTGCTGCTGAATCTTCCTTCCTGGCCCGCGCGCGATCTCGACGCCTGGCTCCCCGACCAGTGGAAACTCCGCCAAGCCGCCCGACTGGCTGCCCTGCAGGATACGGCCATCACGGATTCGTAGGAGGTGTGGTTTACATATCGCTCACGATTTCCTTAGCAGTGGTGGAAATCGCCCCTTCGCCCTCAAACCGCAGCGTCCTGAAAATCGCCGCTGGAATCAGATGGCTCTTCTGGAGTTCTTCGCCTCGAAGACAAAGTTTGCACTTACCAAACGGCATAAATCCTCTTAGCGACGGGGACTTCATGGAAAAAGGAAACCTACAGACCAGTAATATGCCGACGCAATCTTACCAAGCTCATTCACATGTTACCTTTATTCGCTTTTTTACGAATTCGGTCTGCTTCCGATACGCGAAAACAAAGGTGATGAACAGCAGTAGCACAAGAATGATAGCGTGGAATCGCTCAAGCAACGGCCAGTGGATGCTCAATGTTTCGAACAACTTTAGCAAAAGCAAAAGGAGAAACAAGGAGCATAGAGTGCGGTAGGTGTTGTTCACCTCTGAAAACAATTCGACCTTGGGGTCCTTCTTTGAGGCCGCGACGAAGGCTTTGTAGTCCGCGAACTTTATGAATCCCGTAAGCCTGAGCACGGGCCCGACGACCAGAGAACCGAATCTGCTCACTACAAGCCCGATGAAGTAATACAGGAAAGCAGCAACGACAATGTCATAACCCAGGAAAGAATAGTGGGTCAGTTTGCTGGCCATAACCGCGAAAAGAACGCCCGGTAGCAAATAGTTGAATAGATTGTACGAGGAAATCTTGTCAAGCAGTTCCAGCATTTATCCCACTCATCCATTCGTACCGTTCAAGAATTTCAAGTAATTGGGTTGAGGATTTCCAGTTCCTTTCATCTCAACCGCTGATCCGTATTCTGGCCGGGCGGGCACAGCCCCGCTCCAGAACCACAGATGACCGTTTTGGTGAGTGCTGAAAACTCTTGCGCCGACTTTCACGAGACCACTAACTATTGCGCGGTCGGGGTGACTTGAATCTCCACAGGCGGAGATGTTCGCAAACCTTGGGCTGAATCGCTCGATATCTTTTTGCGAAAAATTTCCATCACTCCCGTGATGCGGTACTTGCATCCACAAAAGCTTATTCCACTCCGCAGACACGCAAGCGAGCGCATCACTGCCAGCATCGGCTGTGAATAGCAACCGTCCGCCCGGCGAACGGACGCCCAAAATTGTGCTCGTGTTATTAAACGGCTGCGTTTTCGGAGCTTCCTTGACACTCGAATCGCTGATTACGCCTGCGAGCACAGAAGAAAAGGTGAAGCCAGTCGGAAGCGCAGGTGGGGGCGGAATGGCGGCAAGCATGCTTGATAAATTTTGATAGAGCGGCAAGACTGGAGCAATTCCGGCAAAGCCCGGAGATTGTAGCGCGGACGATCGGATTGGTTTACCCATCAAGGGAACTGGCGGCATCGTTACAGGCGGGACTGCGTCTGATATTTCTCTCAAGAGAGTCTGATAGTACGGGAGTCTTGGGCCGATAACAGTCATCTCTGGAAATGCAGCAATTGACGCACCGGCGAACGGCTCCACGGGCATGATCTGCCGACTAGTAAAGGCAGCAGTCAATTCTTTGGTTGATTCGACTACCTGTCTGACACCATCGGCTCGCGCCGAATTTCCAGCGGATGCGCTGCGTAACGTGGCCGGGCTCAAATGATTTCGAATGTCGTGCATCCAACCAGTGCAGATCTTGATGGATTTATCCCGCACCAGCTTGACGAGCCCGCTGGCATGATCCTTGTGGGAATGCGAGCAGACGACAGCATAAAGGCCCATCGCATTCCTGGCACGGAGGAACTCCTTTACGACTGAGGCGTCGTCACCGTTTCCGCCATCAATTAGAACTCGTCGAGGGCCAAAAGAAGTCCATTGGGTGACCAATATGGAGTCCGCGTCCCCCAAATTCAGCATTTCAACTTCGATTCCATCAAACATATCCACTCCGAGACACAATCAGGTTATGTGGTCCGGGTGCCGAGAGGAGAAGCGCGGCTACTGCTGCTTGCAGTAATAGCGGGGCTTACACTTAAACCAAAACCACTCAAATAACTCTACCAGAATTCCAGTAGGTCATCTACCGGAATCACCCTGGATCCCCTACATCTGGTAGCAGTCGTGGTCCGCATGTTTGGGTATGGTGGGTCGTGTCCCGCACGTCCGGGTTCCGTTCAGCGATCAGGTAGTCGACAGACCACTTCGCAAACGCAGCATTACGAAGAACACGCACCCTGAACCTCATTTGAACGGTTGACCTTGCTCTGCAGCTCGATTACCTTTGCCCGTTTCGGTCGGCACTTGCTGTCGCCACAATTCCCTGACCTGCTCGATTGTACCGGGCGGGTAGCATAGCCTTCGAGAAGCTTTTGAAGCTCCGGGTGGCCGACCCTTTCGGGTTTTAAAGGGTCGGAGTCTTGATTCTTCTAAGCGGTCCCTGGCCAGCAAATTCGCTGGAATTCACCGCTCCGATCGGGCTCGCCTCGCGTATTTGTTTCGGCTCACACTGCACATCATGAACGGCCTAACCCCTCGACACGAACGAGGCGCGGTGCGGTGGAGAGGATCTCATGAAGTCTCGTCCGTCTACGTCACGCGGCGGCCAATCATAATAAAAAAGCCGCCGTCCTTGCCTCCAGTAACCAGATCGCCGAATTGAACCATGAAGTGATCGAACTTCGAGCCTTTCGGATTTGGCTCGAAGAGTTTCTCGTCCTCGGCAAACCGCTCGCCGCCCGATTTAGGGATGCTATTGATGAACTCAAATCCCGAGGATTCAAACCACTGCTGAATTTCTCCGATGGTATGTTTCGATTCATGCGGATTCTTGTACTGGTCCATGAACCAGGTATGTTTTTTGACGCCGTTCGCGTTTCTATCCCGCAGCCGGGGATCGAGAAACTTGAAGCGATCACCGGAAAGGCGGAAGACGAGCCTGCGGAAATCGGTGGTCAACCGGCTGTACTTGTTATAGAGACCGATCACAATGAAACCGCCGCGTTTCACCAGCTTGGAAATGGTTTGAAAGGCGAGCAACGGATCGCTGGTGTGGTGCAGCACGCCGTTGGAAACGACCACGTCAAAGCTTTCCGCCTCAAATGCCGGCTTGAAGAGATTCATCTGCAGGAAAGAGACGTTTTCGATCCGATTCTGTTTCCGGAAGTTTTCGGCCAGCTTCAGCGAATTCACGCACGCGTCCGCTCCCACAATGCTCCTGCCCCAGGTCATGCCGAGGAAATTGCTCAACTGGCCGGTGCCGCATCCGACTTCCAGGACCTTTGCGCCGTGAGGAATCTGCTCGTCGAGCAACCGCGCAAAAATTCCCCGGGAGGCCTTTTCCCGCAGGGCGGCGGCTGAATCCAGGTCATCGTAATTGGGAAACGGGGTCGCTTCGTAAAACGATTTCATCGTCTCGGTCACGTCGGGCCGGGAGCCCGCCCAATCGTTGGCCCAGAACAGCAGCGGAATTCCACTTTCAACGGGGAACACGTTGCCGCAGGAGGAACACGTCACGCCTTCGGATGAAACGTGCAGATGGCCCCGGCAGGACGGGCAGATCAGCGTTTCCGCAACTTTTGTCAGGGCTTGCAACGACTGGTTTCCTTTCAAACAAACGGTCAAGGCGCAAGCCGATCATACACATTTCAAGGCATATCTAGAAGCCCGCGCGGAGGCGAAGGCAGGGTGTCATGAATAATGACCGTGAGGTTGCAGCCGTTTGTGAGCCGGCAGAGCAGTCCGCTGAAAAACGCGATCGACTCAGCGATCTCCCGCTTCTTTCAGCAACGTTCAGCGCGGTTGTTTAGGGGCAAGTTGGGAGCAAGAAATTTTCCCATCCGGGAATGGGATGTTGCCGAAGTTTCGGGATGGGAAAACAGCCGAACAGCTTCCCGGGTGCGTGATCTCGTAATATATTGATTCTAAGTCACTTGCGCCGCCACGCTCATTGGCAATCGTGATGCAATAGAAACTTTCGGAGGATCGCCATGCTCTCTCGAAAGTTTTTCTTGCATTACCGTTTGGTACGCGAGGCGCTCACTGCGGTCGTGACGATCGGTACCGCACTGCTTTTCAGCTATCTGATTCTGCGGGTGCGGTTGTAGCAGAAGTGTCGTCCTAGGAGTGAAGATGGCCGCGTCGGGCTGGTCAAAACGGTGGAGGGGCACGCGTGGCACGCAGGACCGCGCGGGCAGGGTGGTTCGCGCCGCTGCCAAAGGCGAAGCGCTCGGTACTCTGCTCGATTTGGGAGCACGCGCGTTGTTGGCGGCGGGAAACGCGGACCGCGCCGGGTTGTGGCTGGAAGGAAACAGGCGCGGCGAGCCGGCCCGTGGACTGGTGGTGGAAGCGGTTCCAGGGCCCACCCCCGACCAGTGGAATCGTCTTGACCTATCGTTGCCGGTTTTTCGGACGGCGCTCGAGAATTCGGAGCCTTTGCGAGTCGAGTTCGGTTCGGCCGAGGCGATCACGCAGGTCGGTCCGCTTGTGGGGATGCGCAGCGCGACCTGGACCCCAATCCGTACGCGGGACAACACATTTGGCGTGGCTATGGTAGCTCATGCGTGGCCCACGGCTCATCTGGATATGGATCTGGTGCGTGCTTGCACAGATGAAATCGCGGTAACGGTCAGGCACTACAGGGAGTCGTGGAGCAGTGAACTTATCAGGGAGGAACGTCTCGCTCAACTGCGCCTCTCCCGCGCGATTCTGTGCGGTGTTTCCACCGAGTCCATTCTTCCCCAAATCGCGCACGCCGCCCGTCATCACTTGCAGGCTGAATTTATTGCCTTGGGCCGGGGAAGCAATCCGCCGATGTCGGGAGAGGGCTGGGATGGCCCGCCCGAATGGGCGAGCGCCATCCATCAAGGCCCGCTGCTTCAGCTATGGCGGAAGGCGTTTTATGAAGGCCGGGAATGCGAACTTCCGGGGGAAACGATTCCGGCGGGACGAAGCGCCGTTTCGTCTTCATCGTCACATTCCGAGTCATCCCCGGTGTTATCGGCCGCATCGCCTTTCATGATGGGCACTGTCCACCACGCGCTGGACCGGGTGATTGCAATTCCGATTGAAGCGCGGAACCGAGTTTGCGGCGTTTTATTGGCTGGACTGTTGCCCGCTGACGACTCCAGAGACGACTTTGCGAGATTGGAATCGTATGCCCTCTTGGCGGATTCCGCCGTGGACCGGGAAATCGCGCGCCAGGAACGGACGGCTGGCGAGAATGCATTGAGGAGGCTAATTCATTTCGAGGATCAGGGCGCGGAAGAGGCTCGGAGGGAGTCGGAGAGCCGCCTGGAAGTGGAAATGGCCGGCCTTCTGGATTCGATCGAATCGGGAGTCTTGATTACGGACGCCTCGGGAAACATTCGCATTGCGAGCGATCGACTAGGCGCCATTCTCGGATTCGAACCGCGCCGCTTGCTCGAACTCGGGACCATTGAGGCGATGATCGACCGCGTGGGGTCCCACTTCGCGCGTCCGGCGGAGACAGCGGCGCGCTGGCGGGAGCATGTTCGCAGGGGAGATGAAGCGCTTTGGGATGAATTCGAGCTTTCGAGTCCTTCGCGCAGGATTGTGGAACGGTTTGCGAAGCCGCTGTTCAAGCCCGACGGCACCCGTCTGGGCTGGCTCGAAGTCTACCGGGATATCACCGGCCAGCGGCTCATCCAATCCAAGCTGCTTCAGACGGAAAAAATGGCCGCGCTGGGCCAACTGGTGTCCGGCATCGCCCATGAGCTGAATAATCCTCTCACCAGTATTCAAGGCTACGCGCAGCTTTTGCTGAGCCGGCGGTCGAAAGCGGACCATTCGGGAGACGCCCGCCTCATTTCCCAGGAAGCCGCGCGAGCCGCGCGAATCGTTAAGAATCTGCTGCTGTTTTCAAGGGAAACCAAGCCGGAGCGCAAGGCGGTTAATCTGAATGACGTGATCGACAGAACATTGTCGTTGCGCGCTTACGAATTGAAAGTTGAAAACATTGCCGTGGAACTCGCGCTCGATGCGGCTCTTCCAAACACGCTGGCGGATGCCGCTCAACTTCAGCAAGTCATTCTCAACCTGATCGTGAATGCCGAGCAGGCGATCGTGCAGGGACGTGGCGAAGATAACCGGCGCGGCCAAATTCTGATCCGCACTCGCCGTCTGGCGGGAGACCGCATCGGAATGGAAGTCTCCGACGACGGCGCGGGAATTTCACCCGAGATTGTCTCGCGAATTTTCGACCCTTTTTTCACCACCAAGCCCGCCGGAGTTGGCACGGGACTGGGGCTTTCCATTGTGTACGGCATTATTCAAGCGCATGGGGGAGAAGTCAGCGTGGAAAGTCATCCGGGCCATGGCGCCACGATGAGCGTTGAGCTTCCCGCGCTTTCGGTTGCCGGCCATGAATTTGCGAAAGAGGATTCAGCGATCGTCTCGCACGCGCCCGGTGCGGTCTCTCTCTCTTCGTCCGTTCGGCCGACGGTTCATGCCGGACGAATTCTCGTGGTCGAGGACGAACCGACCGTGGCGCAGCTGATTGCCGACGTGATGACCGAGGAGGGCCACCAGGTCGACGTGCTTCTCGACAGCCGGGAAGCCCTTTGCAGACTCGAAGAGAAGAACTACACGCTAATCATCTGCGATTTGAAGATGCCGCAAATGGACGGTCCCGGGCTCTATCGCGCGCTGGTGCGCCGCGGCAGTCCTTCGCGACACAGAATTCTATTTGTCACGGGTGACACGATGAGCCCACGCACGCTCGAATTTCTGAAGGCAAGCGGCTTGCCCTACCTGGGGAAGCCGTTCTTGGTCGAAGAGTTGAAAATGGCTGTGCGCCTGGCGTGCGAAGAGATTGCCGCCGTGACGGAATGGCCGCAAGCTGCCGCGAGGGGAAAATGAATGCGATGAATCGAACGATCTTCATTATCAGCGCCGATCCCGAGGTGGCGCATCGATGCGTCGATGCACTCGCGGCGTTTGGCGGAAGCTACCGCACGCCTCTGTTGATTTCGGCGGAGCAGGCGCGCACGGCATTCTTGCGGACGCCGCCCGTGGTTGTCTTTCTCGACGAATCCTCGGTCGATTCACTGGGCGCCGGGGATTCGCTTGAGGCCATCGTTGCCATGCTCACGGAAATGGCTCCTGTCGTTGTCGCGGCAGCGCCGGCAAAACAAGCCGAACTGGCGTTCCTCATCAAGGCCGGCGCGGTGGATTTTGTGGCTCGCATGAGCCACTTCATTCCCATCGCCGCGGACATGCTGAAACGCCGAGTGCGAATTGCCGAGCGTGTCGCTGGGATGATCCACTTTCCCGACGATGAACTAGCGGGTGATTTCGGGGAGATTCTCCGCCATGAAGTCAACAATCCACTGACAGGCATTCTCGGAAACACGGAGTTGCTGCTTGCGCGGCGTGACCGTCTGCCGCCGGGAGCGGTGGAGCGCCTGCAGACGATCGCGGAACTGGCCGTGCGCTTGCGCGAGACGGTGCGGCGGCTTTCAAATGCTTGGGATGAGCATCACGAGCATGTCAAGACGGTGTGAACCGGATGCAAGGATGCAGGGTAGCAAGGAAGACACGGAAAGTGCGGTTGTGGCCTTACTGCTTGCTTGCCTCGCTCCTCGTGGTTCAGGTCCTGAACAAAACATCCTCCCTTTGGAAAAGCTTCACCGCGATGGCCAGCGCGATGGCCGCGTAGACGCTCGACGACGCAAAAATAAGAGCGATATATTTCCACTGGTATGTTCCCGTGATGATTTCCTTGCTGACCAGGCTGGTGTTCAGCACCGGGACAAGCGCCAGCGCTGTGTTTAATTCCACTCCGGGAAGCAGCGCGGCGACAGCCGGCAAGACCACGATAATCATGAGCGGAGAAAGATAGCTCTGCGCTTCCTTGAAACTTTTTGCAAACAGCGATATAGCCAGCAGCGCCGCCGAGAAAAAAACCGCCAGGGGGAGGACAACGAAGAAGATGGAGGCGACTCCTTTCGCGGAAATCGTAATTTGCATCGCCGAATCCGCGGCGCCATGAGCCACGCCCAGCAATAACTTTTTTCCCACTCCAAACGAAGCGGACATCGAGGCGAGAGACAGGACCGCGGTCGCGATTGACGCCGTCAGGACCATTAAGAATTTTCCGAGTACCAGATGCGTTCGCGAAATCGGGCTGCAAAGAATTGTTTCGATCGTGCCGCGCTCTTTTTCTCCTGCCGTCAGGTCCATCGCCGGGTACATCGCGCCAGTCAGGCATAGCAGGATGACAAAGTATGGAACGATTCCGCCCAGAACCGCGCCTCCTACTTTTTCCGCCGGCGCTACATTTTGTTGCCGAATGTCGAATGGGCGAATCAGACTCTCGGGAAGCTGCCGCGCCTGGAGATTTTCCGTGACCGTCCGATCCCGCAAGTCTCGAAAGAATCTTTGCAAACGGTCCGCTCCGAAACCTGACTTCATTTCGCCTTCATACATGTAGATCCTGACTGTCATAGGCTCGCCGGCGGCGAGTTTCGCGTCGAAACCGCCGGGGATTTCGACGGCCGCGCGTATTTTCTTATCCGAGATTTCCTCGGCATAGTCCGGTTTTTCGGGAACGATCCTTACCTCTTTTAATTTCTCGAGTTCCGATCTTACGTTTGGGGAATCCTGGCCGCCGAGGATCATTACCCTCGGCACTTCTTCCATGGCCTGGCCGACCTGCCTTACGAGAACCGCGCCCACGCCGATGGTCAACAATGGCATCAGCAACAAAGGAACGGCGACCATCGAAATCACGGTCCGTCGATCGCGCAATGAATCGACGAGTTCCTTGCGATAGACGATGCCGATATTCCGAATGCTCATGGCTCGACAACCTTCACGAAGATATCTTCCAGGTCCTGCATTTGGAATCGCTGGCGCAAGTCCGCGAGGGTCCCCTCGGCCATCAGCCTTCCAGCGTGGATGATTCCAATGTGGTCACAGAGTTTTTCGACTTCGCTCATCACGTGAGTGGAGAAGATTACCGTTTTGCCGTGGTCCCGGCATTCAGAGATGAACCGGGCAATCGTGCGCGCGGCCATGACGTCCAGGCCGACGGTCGGCTCATCGAAGATCATGACCGAAGGATCGTGCACCAACGTGCGCGCGATCGAGACCTTTTGTTTCATTCCGGTGGAAAGCTTATCGCAACGCCGGTCGCGAAATTCGTTCATTTCAAGCCGTTCGAAGATCGCATCGATGCGGCAGTGCAGGGTAGTTTCATCCAGGCCGTGTAGCCGTCCGAAATATTCAACCATTTCCTGAGCGGATAGCCGTCCGTACAGGGCAGTGGCTGTGGAAAGAAATCCCACGCGCGACCGCACTTTTTGCGGCTCCTTCGCGACATCGAATCCAGCGACGACGGCCGTTCCCTCGGTAGGCGAAAGTATCGTGGCGAGCATGCGAAGCGTTGTGGTCTTGCCCGCGCCGTTCGCTCCTAGCAGCCCGTATATTTCGCCGGGATGGCAGGAGAAACTGACTCCGTTCACGGCTCGGACCATGCCGCGCTTCTTATCCCGGAAACGCTTCACTAGATTTTGCGCTTCGATCATGCAAACCCATTTCGCGAAGATGTGGCTGCAAATTGTAGCTGAACGCAAACTGGATCGAATACAGCAGGAATGAGGAGAGGTGCGGAACACTAACCCTTATGGCAATTGGGGCACTGTTTCGCATCAAAATTTTCCGGCGTAACGCGAAACATGTTGTTACACTGGATGCAAACGCGATGGAGAACTGGCTGCCCCGGTGTCGGAGCTTCATGTTTCGGGGCATGAGATTGCGTCGGAGTCGCTTCGTTAGCCATGAGCAAATTCTAGCATAGCTGTAAGAATCGCAACACTCCCGGTGCGTTTCAGCCTTGCGGCAAGCGGCATCCCATCCAAGGCGTGACGCATCGTAAGGACAGCAGTTCGGAGATGAGAAGCCTTCGCCGGCCGCTCGTTTGCTGTCTGAAACTTTGTTAGAATGCCGCTTTTTGACGCTGCCAGCGCGGGCTGGCAATCGCGAGGACGGAATGACGACGGCGCTGGGACGAAGATTGTGGCTCATTGTGGGCGCGGCCCTCGCGCTTACAGCCGTCCTGGTCTTCATCAGCGGCAGGGGAGCCACGGCGCGCGTCGCCGTTGTCGATGTCGTTCGTGAGAACTTGAGTTCGATTGTATCGAGTAACGGAAAAGTGGAACCAGTGAACCCTGGTTTGCTTCACGCCGGATTTTCGACGTCTGTCGATCGGGTCGATGCAATAGAGGGACAACAGGTAAAGCGGGGGCAATCTCTATTTTTGCTGAACGATACCGATGTTCGCTCACAACTGGCCGAGGCCCACGCCGATCTTTCCGCGCAGGAAGAAGCGCTTCGGGTGGCAAACGCAGGCGGTCATGCAAGCCAGGTGGCAAAGGCGGCCGCGGATTTACAGAAGGCCCAGGCGGCGCGCGATCAATTGCGCCGCGATGACGATTCTTTAACGAAGTTGGTAGCTGAGAAAGCCGCGACTCCGCAGGAATTGGAACAAAACCAGCTGATGCTGACGCAAGCCGAATCCGACGTTCAATCGCTTGAAAAGGCAAAAGCAAGCCTCGTACTGCAGGCGCAGCCCGATCGTGAGCACGCCGAGCTGTTGGTGGAACACGCACGGGCCCAAGTGGCCGGCCTCGAGGCGAAAGCGGCCTCGGCGCACGGAATCGCGCCGTTCGATGGGACATTGTATTCTCTGCCGATTCGTCGCGGGGATTTCGTGAAGGAAGGCGATCTCCTGGCGGAAATCGCGGATTTGCATCACGTCCAGGTCCGGGCCTTTATCGATGAGCCTGAGCTTGGACAAATCGATGTCAATCAACCCGTTGAAATTTTCTGGGACGCGCACCCCGACCGCGTCTGGATGGGCAAAACGGAGATTCTTCCCAAGCAGGTAGTGAACCGCGGAACACGCAGCGTTGGCGAACTGATTTGCTCGGTATCGAACGACCGCATGGACCTGCTCCCCAATACGACTGTCGATGTCCGAATTAACGTGAGCGAGCGACCGAATGTTCTGGTGGTGCCTCGTGGAGCGGTCTATATCGAAGGCAACAAGCGATTTGTGTTTCGCGTCGAGAATGACCGTCTTTACCGCCGCTATATTACCGTGGGAGTTGCCAATCCGACGTTGATCGAAGTTGTTTCAGGCTTGAGTGAGGGCGATGTAGTTGCCCTGCCTGGCGACGTGTCGCTGAAGGAAAAGTTGCACATTCGGCCGGTGCGTTCGGAATGAAACGCCGCTATTTATATGCAGTCCTTGGGTTGAGTCTGGCCTATGCATCCCATGGAGTTCCCGCCGGCCGGGCACAGACCCCGCTTTCCGACGCGCAGCGTGACTACAATGCAGGCCGTTTCAATCGGGTTGTGGATTCTCTGACAAGTGCCGTTGTGACTTCTCCGAACGATGCATCCCTCCTTTCCTTATTAGGAGAGAGTTATTATCAGCTTCGGGATTACACGCGGGCCGTGGCTGAAGTGGAGCGCGCCGTCCAAATAGCGCCCAAGAATTCCGAGTATCACGATTTGCTTGGCAGGTGTTACGGCCGCAAGGCTGAAGAAAGCGTATTTCTGAACGCGATGAGCTGGGCGCGAAAAACGCACAAGGAATTTGAAATTGCCGTACAGCTGGATCCTTCCAATTTCGAAGCCCAGCGTGATTTGATCCGTTACGAGATGAATGCGCCGGGCATTGTCGGAGGCGGCGACGATAAAGCCCTGAAACGCATCGACGACCTTGAAAAAATAGACGCTTTGGAAGGGCAACTCGCCCGCGGCGAGTTCTTCGCCACAAAAAAGAGAACGAGCGAGGCAGATCCGGTCTTCACGAAAATATTGGAGTCGAACCCCAGCCGGATCGGTGTTTACTTTGAGGTTGCGGACTATTACCGCGATCGCCAAAACACGGAAAAAATGAGCGAGGCCATCGAGGCGGCCGAGCGAATCGACTCCAACGACCGCCGTCTGAAATATTACCGGGGCGTCGTTCAGGTGATGAAGGGGAAAAAATCCAGCGATGCGGAAATATTGTTGAAGTCCTATATAGCGACAGTTCCGAATAATTCCGACCTTCCCTCGCACGCCTCCGCCAGAGAGTGGCTCGGGAAATACTACGAATCACAGGGGCGCTATTCAGAAGCCGCCCAGGAGTATCGCGTGTCGCTCATTCAGGAGCCTCATAACAAGCCAGTGGAGGATGCGCTCAAGCGGGTGCAGAGCAAATAAACGTTTCTGAGGAGGGATAGCTTCGGTAGCACCGGCATGACGCCGGCGCCATCTCGCTCCAGGCGGTTTTTTCACTTCTATGTTTGTTATAGTCATCGTTGAAAATCATGATGCTGCGGAATGAAACCTGGATGGTCGCGCTGGAGGCTCTTTGGGCAAATAAGATCCGCGCGTTTCTGACTACGCTGGGCGTGGTCATTGGCAGTGCGTGTATCGTTCTTGTGGTAACGGTGGCGCTCAGCGGTCGCCGCTACGTCATTGCGCAAATCGAAGGGGTTGGCTCGAACCTGGTCTATGCGCGCCTGGATATCGATCCGAACCGGCCGATCATGCTTCAGGACGAATTGTCTCTCGAGGACATGAACGCGGCAAAAGCCGCGATTCCCGGAGTCGTCACCGTGGCGGGAACCCGCGGAATGCAGAGCAGCGTGATTGCCGGATCGGTGGAGCGCAACGTAAACCTTGTGGGTGTTACGGAAGGTTTTCAGCAGATTCGCAATCTGCTGATCTTGCGCGGCAGGTTTCTGGACGCTGACGATGTTACCTCACGCAGCCGTGTCTGCCTGATCACAACTCAACTCGCGAATCTGATGTTCCCCTATGCCGATCCGATCGGACACAGCTTGCGCGTCGGCGAGCTCAGTTTCATCGTCATCGGCGTTTTTCGCGAACGAGTGGAAACCTTCGGGCTCTCGGAAATTCAGGACTATTCGGTCCTCATTCCATTCCCACTCATGAAATATTACCTCGGAGATACGTCCCTCGAAATGTTGTATGTGCAAGCCGGTTCTCCCGAGGGAGTTATTCCCGCAACTCACCAATTGGAAGCTTTGCTGCGCAGCCGGCATCCCACGCGCGCGCGCTATTCGGTGATGAATCTGAGCTCGATCCTGGAGGCGGCGAGACAAATCGCTCTGGCGCTCACCATCGTATTGGTGCTGATTGGATTCATCGCGCTCCTGGTAAGCGGCATTGGCATCATGAACATCATGCTTGTCACTGTTAAGGAACGAACCAGGGAGATTGGGATACGGAAAGCCATCGGTGCGCGGCGCAGCGAAATTCTGTCTCAGTTTTTGCTGGAGGCATTCCTGATTAGCGGATTCGGATCGGTTTTGGGGATTCTCATCGCGGTGGCCATACCGGTCATGGTGCAGCCGCTGCTGCCTGGAAATCTGCGCGTTCCGGTGCCCTGGCAGTCCGTGGTGCTTGCATTTCTGGTCTCTTGCTCGGTCGGAGTGTTTTTCGGATATTTGCCCGCCGACCGCGCCGCCCAATTGCAACCCACTGAATCCTTGCGATACGAATGAGGGGCCTATGGATGAACAATGGATTAGCTCGAATGTGAACGCATACTTATGGCGAAGAGCAGTTTGCGCAGTTTGTTTCGCCATTTTCGTGCTGGCGCTGGCGCCGGAAGGTCGCGCGCAGGATACCGAGAATTCGCGAACTCTGACTTTGAAGGAAGCCGTGACTCTAGCGGTTGCGAATAGCCGGGACCTGGCGCTGGCTCGCCTGCAATACGGATCGGTTCTACGCGAAGCAAGCTTGGTGGGTTCTGCTTTTCGGCCAAATTTGTACACGGGATCGGGCGTGGCGTATACCAGCGGGTTCCCATTGCTGGAGGGAGGGGGCGCTCCCTCGGTTTTTAGTCTTTCGTATAACGAGCAGATTTTTAACCCTCCGCTCAAAGGCGACGAGCGGGCGGCCCAGCAGCGGGCGGAGGGACAGCGATTTTCGATGGAAGGCGTTCGCGATGCGGTGATGGTTCGCGCGGCGCTCGGATATCTGGAGCTTGGAAAAGTGCGGCATGCGCTCGAATTGATGAGACGCGAACGCCTGAGCGCGGGCCATATTTTAGACGCGACCCGCGAGCGCGCTGATGCCGGACGCGAGCTTCCCATTGAAGTGACGCGCGCTCAGCTCACTTCTGCAAGAATCGAGCAGCGCATTGCGCAATTGGAGGACCGGGACGATTCTCTGTCCGGTGAGCTTCGCGACATGATGGGCCTTCCGGATGACCAGCCGATCGAGGTTTCGACAGATGATTTTCCAGCCGCTGCCGTCGATGCAACCAAGGATCTTGTGGCCGCAGTTATGGCGAATAATGTCGAACTGAAGCAGGCGGAAACAGAAAAGCGGGCTCGCGAGGAGAAATTGAGGGGCGAACGCGGAGGGTATTGGCCAACGTTCTCGTTGATCGGCCAATACAACGTTTTAAGCAAGATCAACAATTACACCGATTTTTTCAATAAGTTTCAGCGGAACAATGTCATCTTTGGGCTGAGCGTTCAGGTGCCGATCTTTGCGTCCCGCACAACCTCGGCGGTCGCTTTTGCGCGCGCCGATCTGAACGCCGCAAATGTCGCGCTGGAGAAAAAACGC
>JBEKCU010000065.1:0-16264 GCA_050014735.1 Candidatus Acidiferrales bacterium
AATGAGTTATGAGCCGTCAGGTCGGCGAAATCAGCAAACTTGTTGAATCCAACACCGAACAGAGGAGCACGCTTGAACATTTCCAATCCGCTGGCCCACAGCCAGAGCCTGTCCGCGCCCGCATCGGCCGAGATGAGACGTCCGCCGGTAAAGTTGAGCGCGAACATCCCGAGTATGGCGACGGTGGTAACAACGACCGACAACACTATTCCTAATCGATTCCGGATTGAAACCAACGCTAGAAGCGCCAACGCAATTAAGGCCCCACGAGAGTGAGTCAGGAATATTGCCCACATCAGCAGCGCGGCGGGAGCGATCACTTTCACACAATTAGAAACTGTTCGCCCTTCCCGCCACTGTATCGTTGTAAGCGGCAATGCGATCAACAGAAACTGGGCGAAGTCATTTGGATCGCTCAGAAAGCCGGCGCCTCGTATCCGTCCGAAATTTCCCCATGGACCGCGGTCGGTAATTATGTCCTGGTATACAAGAAATGTGCGGCCGCGAAACCCGAAATAGTACCCGCACAGAGCCTCCGCAACCACTACGAGGCATGAAGCGACGAGGGTCAGAATTAGAATCTTTAGCCTGCGAGTCGTGGTGACGTTGGCGACAATAAAGAAGAATACGATTGCGCTGGGCAAAAATATCTGCCAGGTGACGAGCGCTCCGCCGAGCCAGCCATTGGCGGCTTCCGAAACGCCCATTGCCACAATGAAACCGAGCAACAGATAGATCTGCGTCGAGGATCTCAATCGCACGTTAATGAACAAACCGGGCAACGAAAGCAGAAGAATGGCCGCACCGAGGTATGTAAGCGCATGATAGGTTGACCACTCATTCCCAAACTGCTCGGGAGAAATGATCGTCACAAAAACAAAGACAACGGTCAGTACGAATCCCGCGCCGCCCACTACACCATTGACAACTCCGCGCTCCCGTTCGTAACTCGGTTTAATCCATTCGGTCATTCCCCGGCCATATCCGGGTAATGTTAGTTCCTTGTCTCGCCTCACAAAGTGAGCCGCCCCATTTGACCGGTGTTCATCTCGAAGCCTCCACGACGGGTGACCTCGACACCAGGAAATCAACCAAACCTTCATACAAACGACGCGCAGGCGCGGGAACCAAACTAGAAAGCATCAGTAGGCGCCGCCGGTCGTCTTTCTGCCACAATCGCAGGCTTCGGGCGGAAAGCAGAAAAGCGATTGCGCCTCCTGGGATCGCGAAAGCGAGCTTCGCGACGGCGCCGAAGGGCATCGCCACAATGCCGAGCGTTACGGCTGCCATTACGGCAGTTGCTGCCGAGAGCCTCCACAAAGCAGATGTGTCAAGCCGGACTGGGTAGCGGGTCAATATGCGTCTCCATAGGACGGTGATTGCAAACGATTGCGCGATTCCATTCGCAAAAGCCGCGCCAGTTGCGCCGTAATGAGGAATCAAAACGAAATCGAGCAGGATATTGGTTAGGCTGGCTAGCGCTCCCCACTTCAGGACAAACCCCAAATCTTCGGCCGAATATAACAAGGTCTGCGCCGGCGTCAGCACAGCCTTGGGAATACTGAGGAGAGCCACGACAATAAAAACAGGTATCGCCGGGAGGTATTGCGGCCCATATACTACGCGTATAAATGGTCCGCCGATACAAGCGACCCCGATCATGACCGGCAGTCCTCCCATTAAAAGATAGGCGAATGAGTCCGACGTAATCCTATACAGGCTTGTCTTGTCGCGTCCGTATTCGGACATTTGCGTGGCCGAAAGGGCGCTGGCAAAGGCCTGGGCTGGAAGCACAAGACGGTCCGCAATACTGAAGCAAACGGAGAAAAAAGCCAGTTGACGAATATCGGATTGCAGTAGCTTTAGAAAAATAACGTCGGACCGGTCCCAGACCACGGTCTGCACCAGCAGAAGCGCAGTGGTAAGACCAGAAAAGGTGATCATCCGCTTACGAAGATCTTCGGGAAGAGGGACCCGGGGTACCGAGGCCATAGATCTGAACACGGGGACAATCTTTACAATCAGTTCCACAATGCGTGAGAGCAAAATACCTGCCGATATGCCCACAAGGTTCCATCCGAGCAGCAGACTCGCTCCCACCGCGACGATATAGACGACGGCCCCGGCCATGGCGCCCCTCGTATTTAGCTCTGAATTCTCCGCAGCAGTGTTCGCTTGAGAGGGTACGAACGTGACCATGCTCGGCAGCATGCTCAAGACAAGAAGAGCCGAACACAAACGATATTGAGGATCGACGAATGTGAACACGGCTGCCATGCTGACGGCCATGGCCACCGTTCCAATCGCGGATAACATTCGGAGATTGTAGAAGAACACGGCACGCGCAAGTTCCGTTTGCCCGCCGCCCAGAAATTCCGCCATGTATTTAAATGTGGTAAGTGGAATGCCAAGTGAACCAAGCGAGCACGCAATACTGGTCAGCCACATCACCAGATTGAAGTATCCAAGCCGTGTGGGCCCTATCACGCGCGCGATGAACACGCTGGTCAGCAATGTCACGACCAGCGTAATCACAACTTCCAGGCCCATGAAGACGAAGTTGCGCCCGATTATTTTTGTGTTATTTCGCAACGGTGTTGTTGAAACGGCAGGCAAAGGCTTTCACGTTCTTTAAAATCAAGATTTACGAAATGAGAAGGACGAGCAATTCCTATCGAATGTCGGTTCGGCGCGGAGGTGTCGGCTTGAAAACACCGTAAATGGATCCACCGCCGTAAAAAGCGTGCGTGACGCCAAAAATGAAAGGAGTCAAAAAAAGATATCTCAGGTCGCGTTCCCTCCGCGCAAGATCCACGGAACTTGCAACCGTCACCAACAGATACGCGGACAGTATCCCAAAAAATGAAAACCACGCGAGTGGTATCCGAAACGATATCCCAAGACACAAAAGCAGGCTCCCAATCAAGGCGAGAGGAGCGAAGTTGCGAAACGAAAGGATGCGGCTCTCCACGAGCTTTTCCGCATAGAAAGGCCAAAAACCCATTCGAAATGCCCAGCGGCAAAATTCCCGGAAATTACCGCGGGCGTAATAGGTGCATTTGATTTCCGGCACTTGCAGGATCTTGCCTCCGAGACCGCGCAGCCGGCGATTGAATTCCCGATCTTCCCCCACCACCAGAGATTCATTGTATAGCCCAAGCCGGTCGAATACTTCCCTTCGGTAACACCCTCCCCAGACCGAGTCCACCCATGCCGGGGAGTTGCCGCCTCGATGATACGGTGCTGTGCCCGCGCCAAAGCGATGCGATGTGACGTAGGCGATCGTCTTTCCGATGAAAGTATGGCTTCTCGGCTCCGTCCAGCGTACGCCGCCGATGTTATCCGCCGCGGGATAGGCCTGCGAGTAAGCCACGCACTTGGATACGTAGTCTTTCGCGTATCTGGCATGCGCACCGGCGATCATGACGAGTTCACCTTTAGCGGCTCGGACGCCCTGGTTTGCCGCCGTCGCTGGGATTTTCTTCGGATTATCGATCAACTTCACGCATGGATATTTTTTTGAATAGGATTCAACAATCTCTCGGGTTCCGTCCTCGCTCATGCCGTCGGAGACAAGCACCTCGAGCCGGTCTTTTGGATAATCACTCGCGAGGAGAGAATCCAAGCACTCCGCGATGAAGCCCTCTTCATTGCGGCAGAGAACGACGATCGAAATTAGAGGCAGATTATCCATGGGCGTACATCGCCTTAGGTGGAATTTCGGAAGCGAATTCGGGAGGGAGCAAACCGCCGTCGATGTATCGCTGCGCCACGCTTTTGACAAAATCCAGTGCTGAGATCCAGGTGTCGTTCCATTCCTGCTTGTGCTCGATCAATTTCCAGAAAATGCGCTCGATCTCGGGGGGCAATTGGCTAGGGCCAAATGCCGTGGGATGCCACAGCAGGGATATGCCTCCCCAACCGTAGCGCCGGCTATTGGAAAGTACTCGGGAGGCGTCGTCGAACCAGCTACTTTCCGGATGCCCTCCCGTTACCATCCCTTGCTCCATGATTGCGAGTGGGATCTCCAGAAAGTTAGCCGCGCGTTCACGCGCGAAATTGTAGGGAGGAAACGCGAAGCACGCGCCAGCACGAAAACCCATGCCATCCCATCCCAGAGATGAGTCGTAAAGCGCCCCTGAGTGCTCAACTGCCGGGATCAAACGTTCGAGCGTGAACCGCAGCCAGTGCTGCCTGTTGCCTTGTGGCTCGAAACCTTGCTCGCGCAATAATTTAAATTCAGAATTCAATCCGGAAACGCGATCGAGACTCGTGTACGATCCGTGCAGAGCCACTTCCATTCCATGCGACTCAACAGACTGCATCAGCGCGATAACTTCTGGATCGTCGATTCTGTAGTTGGCGTCGCGCCGATGCGCATGATGGGCGATGAAGAAATAGCTCGCTCCAACGCCCTCTTGAAGCTCTTTCCGCAACAACTTTGGCGTCTGATCGAGGGCATTGTCGCCGCCGAGAGCCATTGCAAGAGCCGTAGCCGCCTGGTTTGCGGCGTTCCGGGGCGATTTAAAAACCAACAGCGAAACCAGTGCGTACTTCGCGACACGCTGCAAACTATGAAAATACCCGGCCGGCAATATATCGACATCGTGCGAATTGATGACGAAGTGGGTGTTACCGGCGATTCCAAATTCAGGCTCGATCGTATGGCCCACGACGCTTTTGCAAATCGCCTCATGCAGGAATCGCATCGCGACGGCGGCGTACGGTATGCCAACGTCCAAGTGGTGCCTCCCGGCGTAACTGTCACGGAAATCGATTCGGCCGATCGGGTCGCGCGTTTGAATGCTGTACTCATCGGCGCATGAGACCCATTCGAAAATCTCAGCGAGCCAGTCCGGCTCCGAACCAGGCATCGGCGCGTAAAACAGGACCGTGCTTTCACAATCCCGGTTAAATTTATTGGGCGGAGGAGCCGGTTCGCGGATGGAGCGGCATCGATACAGGTTGCTGAGATGAACAGCGGGTTGCGAGTTCCGATTGCGATTTTCTGGCGAATAAGTAAGTCGAACATCCGCGGATTCAGCCGCACCGATTTCAACACTCCGGTAGCCGTAAATGGCGCAGAACAACGAGAATGCGTACTGCATTCGAGTTCGCTGAACACTCCCCTGCTCTGGCGCAAATTCCAGGCAGATGCGCGCGCTCTTTGCCTTCAACATCGCTCAAATGCCATTTTTTAAGTGGATGCGCGGACTTCTTTTAATTCGGAAGAGTGGATAGCGACGACGGGATCACGCTTCTGTCGAACGGCGTCAATTGCGAGATACATCTGCCAGGCTGAGACGAAATAGATCGCGGAGTTACGGCGGTTCGCCTCATCCACCAACATGTTGAAGGTAAACTCAAGCCCCCCCTGAAGTAGTGCCGAGGAATTCTGATCTTGAGCCCCGTGCGTAAATAATTTGATGAAAACGTCGGGTCCAATGCGCGGCGCCAAATCTACCCACCGCCTTATTCGATATGGTGTCGCCAGGTTGTTTGCGGCAACTTCGCCCGTCTCGAGCCGCGGAAGCAAACGATCCCGCCAACGAATTCCAATCGGCCCGGGAATGATGAGCAAGTCTCCTTGGTCCTGCCCGCCAGGGATAACGGGTACGCCGCTGTCGTAGGATTTGGGCCGGTCGGGATCGTCGGTGCAAAAGTAAATGGTATTGACCGATCGCGACTGCGTTGGCGAATCCCCGGACGGCATCGTGAAATCGGCATAGCAACCAAGCTCGTGAAGAATTTGAATTTCGTCGTTTAGACCGCAGCAACGGCCATCCGGCAGCGAATTATCCAGCGCCCAATTTCCGTGGATGAAACCGAAAGTCAGCTTTCCATCTCGCCGGCGCAGCAGTCCGTGGTCGCGATCGAGTACGTCGCGGAAGCGTGTCATGCGATCGATGAAATTTTCGCGGCCTTCCCCATCATGATGAAGATGAATTTCCACATCGGCGACTCCTAGGCGAACCATTTCCGCCAACGGTTCCATCAGCCGCGGATGGTATTCCTCTTCGGGAAAGAAAAACGTGTGGACCGGCGGATTGCCCGCGGAGTCGCGTTTGCATCGTGTGGCAATCTTTGGCCATTCCGTTCGCCACAACGTGACGCGTTGCAGCGCCGTTGACCAGTCAACTCCAAGCCAGCGCGGTTCGTAATGATCGGCCATGGTTACCCAGATATTCTCGATCGGCGGGACAGCCCTGGACGTCATTCGTCTTAGTCGCTGTCTTAAATATTCGGGTCCCCAAATTTGTGAATTGCGAATTAGCTTCATGGGAAAGGCTGGAACCAAGTTGTACGCAATACTGACAGGCCTAGGCGGGCCTAACCAATCTGGGGTCGCCTTCTCGATCCTCGTTCACGATGGCCGGGACTTTCACGAACTCCAGCTGTTCGTGACGCAGAGACGCCCCCCGGATGACTTGCGCATACTCGGCCGCAAGGCGCGGCCGCTCGAATCGTCGTATAACTTGCCAGTTTCGCTCGCGCGGATATTTGCCACCCAGAGCATGGATTTCGGTCAATCCTCGCTGAATCGCGCCAGGGTCGTCTGGATTCACAACCCAGCCAGCCGCGGCCCGCTCCATAATCCTCGCCACTTCGGAGTCTGGGTAACACAGTGCAAGAATTGGCTTACCGGTTGCCAGATACTCGTAGAATTTTCCAGGAATATTGATGCGGTCTGTCCATGGCAAAAGCAACACGTCAGTTTCTTCCATAAAGCGCCGAGCGTCCGTTTGAGGAACGAAATCGAAAAATCGAATGGAACTTTGTCGATTTTCAAAAACGCCGCGATCGAATTCTTCAGCGATGCGGCCAACAATGCGAGTTTCAATGCCGGAACGAATCTCGGACAACCCGTCTAGAGCGTCCAGGTACCACTTCGGCGAGGCCGGGTTATAGACCGTGCCGGTATAGGTGAACACCAATTTATCTGCTTCATGGGAGCGCGAGCGGAACTCACAAAAGGCCGCCGGATCGTATCCGTTCGGAATTAGGACAAATTTTTCGTGGGGTTGCTCTGGGTATCGAGAACGAATTCGATCCAGGGAGGCGGCGGTGACGTTGACGATTCGGTTGCAAGATTCCACCGTTGCCCGTTCGATTTGAGCGGCGCGCGCGGATATATATTTGTCACCCCGGAAGACAAATTCATTCACGAAGTAGTCGAGCCACTCGTCACGAATATCGGCGATTGTGCAGAGATGCGGGAATCGGCACTTGAGTTCATTCACGATCAAAAAGGCTGAGAACGGAGGAGTGGTAACAAGGACCGTCTGGATTCCCTCTTTCCGAATCAGTTTTGACGCGCGCCGAATCGCAAATGAATACCACAATACTTGAGGATCCGGGCAAACCAGCCGCTTCACCCCCTGAGCGACAGTTCCTCTAACCTTTGCGACAAATCCATTTCTACTCGTCGCCGACGGCCCCGAAGACTCGACGCGCGACCACAGCTTTTTTCGCAGCCGGAACGGCGGTTCAAGTGTCCATGTTCGGTGTACTTCGACGTCCTTCGGAATTAGCTTCACCAGTTCAGAGTCCATCATGGGCACCGATGAACGCGCGCTCACGACGAATACTCGAAAGCCATTTTGCGGAAGATACCGCGCAAGGCTTAGTATTCGCTGGACGTTGATGCCGCCCGCGGGTGGAAAATAGCAGCTGATGAGCAAAATCTTTTCTTTTGTCATGGAATTTTACAATCGCACCTGGGATTTATCACTCCAGACGATTGGAACAGGCGCGCCACATCGAGGGGATCACGGCTATTTTGTTGAACTTAATTTTTTGAAGTCAGTCCCAATCTTACGCGGTCAAATAGCTTCTCATATTCAGTCCACGTTCGATCGATCTGAAAGCGCTCCGCAACCAACACACGCCCACGAGCGCCGATCTCCGCCAGATTCGGACACTGGGCCATCTGAATCATCTCGCGTGCCAAACCCTCCGCATCGCCGCGTTCCGCAATCCGTGCGTTCAATCCTTCAATCGCCGCCTCCTGAACGCCGCCGACTCGAGTCGAGACGATCGGCAACCCCGCGGCCATCGCTTCCAGAATAGCTATGGGAAGACCTTCGTTCACGGAGCTCAGCACGAAAATATCCAAACCTTTCAAATAGTCAGGCATGTCATTGACGGCCCCATGGAGCACCACTCTTTCCTGGAGTTTCAGTTCCCTGACCATCGATTCGATCCGCGAACGCAAAGGTCCGTCGCCGGCCAAATGTAGCTCGGCATGCGGCAGTGAATCTGAAACTTGGGAAAACGCGGAAAGGAGTGTGAAATGGTCCTTGTCCGGGACCATCCTTGACGCCGTGCCAAATCGGATTTTAGGAAGCATCCCGCCCGGTGACGCCGGACTCCATAAAAATCGTTCCAGCGGAGCCCCATTCAGAATGACATGGGTCTTTTCAGGAGGGCACCCGCGGTGTTGGATAAAAAATTGCCGTGTGGCCTCCGATATCAACACGACCGCGTCTGTCCAGCGCAGGCTGGCCCGATAGATGAGGTCGGCTTTAGCGTCTGGCGACGTCGTCATGGCCACCCATCCCGATCCTTGCTCTTCGATCTGAACGAGAGCACCGTGTCGCGTATTCACGATGGCTGAAACTCCCGCGAGTCTCCCGGCCACAACTCCATAATGATGAACAAGGTGGTTATGAGTGTGGAGAACGTCCGGCCGATCTTTCCTCAGCGCCTTGACGATGGTCCGAACCGTCGCAAGGGATGGCCCATGCGGCTTCTCAAATGCCATGACCCGGATCCCCGATGCTTCCGCTTCATCCGCAAAAGCTCCACGGTGAGTAAGACAATAAATCGCTGGCTCGTGCCCGCCGGCTTTTTGGCGAACTGCGAGTTCCACAGCCAGCCTCTCAATTCCACCCATATCCAGGTTGTTCACAAACTGAATTATTTTCATGTGCGAGAAACTCAAGCCGGCGACTATGAAAAATCATCAATCGTGGGTTTGATGACAAGCTCCGGAACATGAGCGGTTGCCGGAAGATCAGTCAGAAAGCGGACAGCTGCAGCAATGTCCTGCGGCTGAAGGATTCGATGGCAGCGCCCGTCCTCGGTAGCGCCACCTGGACGAGCCGCGCGCACATCCAGAAACGCGGTGTTCACTTCTCCGGCGCAGATTACCGTTGAGCGAATTCCGCGGCCGCGCTCTTCACGACCGATGCAAATTCCCAGCGCGGATTGGCCGAATTTTGCGGCGGAATAGGCCGCGCCGCTAATCGTGTTCGCTCGCATGCCCGATAAAGATGAAATCTGTACGATCAACCCGCTGCCCCGCGTGCGCATCGAGGGAAGGACAAAATGCAACACGTTGTAGGCGCCCGTAAGGTTGGCGGAGACGACTCGATCCCAGTCGGCCGGATCGAGCGATCGCAAACTCCTCTGTCGGACATTATTACCGGCCGCGTAGATCAGAACGTCGATCGATGTCATCGTCCCGAGGACCTGCTCGACCATTCCTTTCACCTGAATGCGGTCGGTCACGTCACAAGGAACGATCAGCGAATCTTGCGCGGCTGGAATGAGTTCAGCCCGAGTCTTCTCCAGCTTTTCAGCGTCGCGGGCTACCAGAGCCAAACCAAATCCGATCTGCGAAAGCGTTGCGGCAATCGCCCTGCCAATGCCGCCGCTTGCGCCGACGATCAGGGCATTCCGTTGGGTCACAACGGGACTCCTATCCGAACTCGTCACAGACGCACCGACCGCCACTGTTCGGGAATTTCGATGAGGCTCGGCCCGTCCTTTTGAAGCGCCATTCGGAGTGCCAATGCGAACTCCTCGGAATTCCGAGCGCGACAAGAAGGCGTGCCGAACGATTCCCCAAATTTGACAAAATCCGGGTTGTTCAAATCGACGTCAACGTATCGAGAATGATGCTTGGCCCGCTGCAATGCCTTGATCGCTCCATAGGTCGAGTCATTGTGTACAACGACGATCAGTCGCAGGTTGTAGCGAATGGCCGTCGCCAGTTCCTGAGCGGTCATGAGGAATCCGCCATCGCCGCTCACACAGACCGTCCAACGATCGGTTTGGCCGGCCGCGGCCCCGACTGCCGCAGGGAGACCCCACCCAAGGGTGGCGTAATTCGACGGATAAAAAAATGTTCGAGGGGCATACGCCGGAAAATCGGTTTGCATCCGCAGGCCCATCTCACTCGCGTCGGCGAAAACGATCGATGTTTCGGGGATCTCTTTGCGAAGAGTATCGATAAGCCATTCGGGCTTTAATTGCTCCAGGCTGCGGGCGCGCTGCCAGATTTCCTTCCAGGAATTCTCCTGATTCGGCAGCCCGGAGACGACGGCCTGCAAAATTCTGCGAGCATCACCAACAATTCCCAGCTCGACCGGATAGTTCGTCCCAATTTGCCTTGGCTCGATATCGATCTGGATGATTCTTTTCGGAATCGGAATTGTGCCGGACGCAGTTAAGACCTCGGTGAATCGGCACCCAATGGCAATCAGAAGGTCCGCGCGAGACATTACTGCTCGAGCGCGCCGCGTTCGTGCATGACCGAAAGATACTTCCGAGCGCTCGTCCAGGATTCCCTTCCCATTTAATGTCGTGACGACCGGGCAACCCAGCCGCCGCGCAAGTTCCTCAACTTGTTCGGCAGCGCCCGAAGATACACCGCCGCCTCCGGCAAGGATCGCTGGACGCTGACTCGTTCGAATTTGTTCTATAGCTTGATTGATCGAACCCTTAAATTCCCCGTCGCGTGGGTCAGCGCGGCGCAACTCAACGGGAAACACGCGCGGGGCGCCGAGAGCGGGCATCGCCATCAGATCCTGCGGCATCATCAGCGCTGCCGGTCCGGGCCGAGCGGCCACCATGGCTTCAAACGCGCGATCGACCATTGTTGGGATCTGCTCGTTCCGCATCACTGTCCCAGCAAAGCGGACACAAGGGCGGAAGATTCCTTCGAGATCGATTTCGTGATAGCGGCCGCACTCTTCATGGATTCGATCATGGTTCACCTGGCCGGCGATGAGCAACACTGGAACTGAATCCGAATACGCTTCCGCGATCCCCGTCAGTGCATTCGTCGCGCCCGGTCCGGCCGTTGTGCAGACGACGCCTGGCCGTCCCGTTGACCGCGCGTAGCCATCGGCCATGAACGCGCCAGCTTGTTCGTTGCGGCACAGAATTGTCTGGATGCCGCGGTGCTGCTGGATCGCATCGTAAATATAGGTTGAGTGCGAGCCGGGCATCCCAAAGATATGGCGAACCCCGTGGCGATATAGGCACTCGACCAGCAACTGGGCGCCGTTAGGAGCGACGGGCTTCGTCAACTCTGGATTGCTGTCTATTCGAGGGCGATGATGTAAAGCGATATCCATCCAGGCACTTGTCCGAATCCAGGAATTCGTTCCACTAACGTTGCTCCAGCTGCTTTGATGATTTCTTCCCATTCAGCCGGCGTGCGCAAAGGCCCTTGCCGGGACAGCGGATGAATAAAGGAATAATCCAGTTGAGCAAATGTGCGAGGCGGAGCGGCAAAGAGCGCGGCAGGATCGGCTCTCTCCCCTTCGAGCATCAGAAGTTTGCGCCCGGGGAATTGCTGCCGCAACTGGGAGATCGCGGCGGTGATGGCGGCAGGTCCTCCCCGGCCGGCGAACTCGTGCAAGAGGTACATCGCCGTCAAGGTATCCACCTTTTCCAGGATTCCGCGGTCGATCGGCATCGGCTGATCGGATAACTTTGCATGGTGAAATGTGAGCCGGCTGGAAACGCCACATCGTTCTGCATTTGCGCTAGCCTCGGCAATCGCCTCGGCGTTCATATCGATGCCGATTCCCGCGCCGTTCTCCCATCGCAGCGCCAGCTGAATGAGAAAATCCCCGGCGCCGCAGCCGACATCCATCACATACGTGCCGCCAATCTGCTTTATGAGTTTCAGAATCCACGGAATTGTTCCACTGCCCAAAAGCGCGTAGCCCGAGCCGGACGCAACCAGCCGGCCCGACCGGTCGAGCCGTGGGTCATTCAAGCTGATCTCTTTCCTAAGCAGCGGTCCCAGATTGGTCAACAACTGGTTGTAGCCCGCCAGATGCGCCGTCAGAACGCCGCGCGTAATGTAATTCCAATACGGTTGGCCTTTTTTGCTGAGGACAAACGAATCTCCATCCGGAGCTAAAATGCCCCATCCCACCAGGTATTCGATGAGCGACTGCAAAACCGAAGGCTCTAAATTGAGCTGTTCAGCAGCTCCCGAAATCTCGATCCGACCGTGCTCTCGGATGTATTCGTATAATCCACTGTCCCAAAGCGCTACCAGCACTTGCGCCAGATACGCATCGGACACAAGTCCCACCGTCTTGAGGTAGGCCCCCAGCGAACGGCCGACTATATCCGCGCAGTTTTTGGCTTCACGATCGACTTCGACTCGGGTTATTGCGTTTCTCGAAATGCTCATACGCTTCGTTCCTCTTGCTTAGGATCGCGCTGTTCGGTTGGTTTCTTCATTCTGAACATGACTTTGGCTGGGTTCCCCGCCACTACGCTGAAGGGCGGCACATGAGTTCGCACAATGGAGCCCGCCGAAACGATACTGCCCTCCCCAATTCTCACACCGGGGAAAATGATGCATCGCAAGCCGATCCACACACCGTCTTTGATCACAATTGGCCGGACTTCGTGCGGGTCTGGCGCACGGCCTGCCCATCGGAGCTCGGGATCGCAGGGGTGACCATTGGAATCCATCACAATAGTGCCGCCGGAAAGATTGCAATTTCGGCCGATGGAAATTTTCTTACCGATTCTGAACTCACAGTTATGACCAATTTGGCTGTTGTCGCCGACCTCAAGGAGCGGCCGATCGGCGAACCGGGCGGCAAACGTGATTGTGATCTTGCCATCGAATCTAACATCGTCGCCAAGAACGATATCTCCGGAGCCTTGCACATAATGCACATGGCAATCGGTTCGCAAATTCCGCCCGTATTTCGTGCAATAGGCCTTGAACAAGGGTTCGCAAACAAACACGCGTAAAGCAAATTCATAGCTCTCTCGGAGCGCCAGATAGAACCAGAGCACTGGTTTTGTCACGGCGCGTGGCGCCGGTACGCTGATCGATCGCACAGCGCGATACCCGCGACGCAGCATACGAGGAAGGAAATTCTGCGACGTTGCCAGTCTTCCGCGCAGACTTTTGCGCTCTTGGCCTGTAGAAATTGCGCCAGATCGTGGCGGATCGGATGGAATGGGAAGATCTGAGATCATTTATATCGGTGTGTGTAAGAGTGAGCGGTCGATTCGTTCATGGTCTGAATGTGTACGGTACGCGGCATCTCCGTCCGGCGAAGCACCCCGCGCAGCATTTCGCGTGGGTCTATCGGTACGTCGAGCGAAGAGCTGAGCGCCAGCTCCAAATCGAAGTCCTCACCGCCGTCTGCGCACCCTATGACTGTAGTCCGGGCACTGACTACGTGTGGAAGGCCCGACGCGAGACGGCGAACCGCCGCTAAACTGATTTTCTCGCCATTGCGGCTGATGTAGTCGCTCAGACGCCCTTTAAAGTACAGGTAACCACTGACCTCCTGTTCGAATACGTCCCCGGTAGCGACTGTCTTCGGACCGGCCAAATCGTGATGAGAGCGTCCCTCGACACGCCCAACAGGGCGTTTCATCACCGTGTCTGACGTCACGTAAAGCTCTTTCATGCCGCTGGCATCGCGCGAGGGTCGGAGAGAAACAGACGTGCCCTCCATCGGAAGTCCTACAGAGCTGTACCGGTATGGGGGCTCCGCGTGTGCCGCTAACGTTGAGACGCGCGGTCCCGCCTGCGTAAGTCCATAGGTAAGGAACAGTTCTCCGCCCTGTCGAAGATCAACCAAGCGACTAACCATATCCGGTTCCAGCGCATCTCCTCCGACGCTCAGAACGCGCAATTCACTCAAGAATCCGGCGCCCGAGTGAATCAGGGAACGTGCCAATACCGGCGTCAGCGACGAAACCGTCACGCCGTACTCACGCAGTGTCATTTCGTATTGCACCGCGTTAAAAGGCGGTCCGCTGACGATCAAGCGATTCCCGCGAACGAGCGACGCAAGCGCCTGGCCAACCAAACCGAACGAAAAATAAATGGGCAGGCTCACCAGCACCGTATCGTCCTTGCGCTGCCCGATCGAGTCCGCGTGACGGCGCGCATTGAGCAACAGAGCGTCAAAATCGAAGACACAGCCGCTTGCAAAACCCGATGTCCCTGATGTCAGCAAGACAACTTCTCCAGGCACGGCTGCGGGCTCCAGCGCTGGCGGAAACATGGCAACATGCAGTCGGCCAATCTCCTCATGCCGTTGACCGTCGAAATCACAAGCGGGCAATCGAAACGCGCCAATCGCCCGGGCACCCAACGCCTTCGAAAGTTCTCGCAGTCGTGCGGCCGGCATGTTCGGCGGCACCAGCGCGGGCACGCCCTGAGCCAGGAGCACGCCGAAAAATTGATTGAGTAACTCTTTACCGTTCGGAAGGCACAGCAGGACCACGTCTCCGGGGCGAAGGCCGAGTCGCTGCCAGCTCTGGCCAATCGACTCGCAGCACGGCTCACAGCATGACGTGCTGTCCGGTAATGCCTCGACGATTCGTTCCACGAAGGAATTGAGCAGACGTGGCGAAAGGAGGTTGCTTGTGCTTCGCATCGATCTAGTCGCCAACTTGTGTAAGCCAGCTGGCAGTCGATTCGGTCATTGGATCGCCGAATACGCCGCGTGACTGTGGCGGGGCCAGCAGTACCGCGCGGCTGATTCCGGTTGTTTGGCCAGCAGAGCTGAACGTTGCCAACACCATGTAGCTTGCCACTCCCCGAAACAGCCAGCTCTCGCACAACTGAAGCGCGCTGGGAACGCCATTCTCAGGACGCATCGTGAAATTCAACGACGGTCCGCGAAATCCGAACGCGATGCAGGTCACGCCAACAAGCGTCCCGGGGCTGGCGGCGGAGTACCTCAAAGGAGATGAGAAACCTTTTAATGTCGCTACATTTACTTCCGCCATCGTGGAAGCCGGGCCCCGATCGCTGACCACGATCATTCCCACCTCGTGCAGCACCATAGCCAATTCGTCACGAAGATTCGAAATCGCATTCCCGACCGCAGCCGCCGTGATCCAGGCTGCCGGGTCAGCGTATCGCACCGTTGCGCGTGTTCTTGCTTCGAACAAATCCGGCTGGAGTGAATTGGCCTCGCCCGACCCTGCGACAAACAAGGCTTCTAACCCGATCACCGAGCCACCTCGAAGATCAGGCTGGTATCGAAGCCTCCGAAACCAAGCGTGAGATTCAAGCCAACCCGCGCATCGCAAGAAACTGGCTCAGATTGCGGCAATGGCAGCGAAAACTCAGGAAGCGGCTGCCCGAGACCATATATGGGCGGAACTTGCCCAGTGCGCAGTGCCAGGACAAGAGCGATCGCCTCAATAGCACCCGTCGCACCCAGCGTATGCCCGAAATTCCCCTTCGTGGCGAACACCATCGGACGGTTTTGCCCAGAAAACAGAGACGTGAAGGCGTTGCACTCCGTGGTGTCGTTCATGATCGTACCTGAGCCGTGCGCGTTTATCAGTTCGATCTCCGACGAATGCAGGTCCGCATCCAGCAGGGACCGTTTCATCGCATACTCCGCGGACAGGCCCGTTATATCGGCCACGGTCATGCCAGTGGCATCATTGGCGGAGCCGGTTCCTCGAAGAATCGCGATGGGATCTCGCTTAGGCGATTCCGGTTCAAGCACCATGAAGGCGGCGCCTTCGCCCAGCAGAGTTCCATCGTGCCGCACATCGAATGCGCGCAACTGCGTTGGCGACATCGTGCCCAGTGCCGTATGACCGAGTCGTTTGCTCGCAGTCAACACATCCGCTCCGCCACAAACGCAACATTCCGCCACGCCGGCGCGAATCAACTCCGCCCCTACCATGATCGCGTCGGACCCTGAGGAGCACGCGGTCGAAACCACAACCGGTGGCGAAGCGCTACCTAATTCCCTAGCCACGGCAAGAGCCCAGCCCGATAAGGATTCGCGCGCCGCCGAATCGTCGAGGAATGCTCCCAGGCTGGTCCCGAGAACCAGTTGAACTTCAGGATCGTCCGCTTCCCGACCTGCTGATGAAAGTGCTCGCCGGATGGTCTGGCAAGCTATTTTCACCAGCCGCTCGGCGGGGGGCACATCGCCGCCCATCGCCTCCGCTGCGAGATCGTTGCGCAGCCGGCCCGAAAATGGCACTCGTTTCAAGCCCGTCTGCC
>JBEKCU010000066.1:0-16246 GCA_050014735.1 Candidatus Acidiferrales bacterium
CGTCCGCGAACTCCTCGCGAAAAAACAGCAGGTCCGCGCGGAGCAGGGCGACCGCTTCCCCGCGTGGGTTCTGGATAAGCTCGGCATCGAAACGGAGTTTGCGAATCGAGTGGTCATGGGACGGGGACTGGAAGCGCCTCGATTTCGATGGGTTCCGTTCGATGACGCGCTTCTCTTTCCACTCAACAATGAAACACTGGCAAGTGAAACGCCCGACCGGAAATTCTTCTTTGGCCGGGAGGACATGCTGCTGGAGCGCTACCGGAAGGAGGCTGGGGTTGCGGCAGTTCCGCCGACGCTTGCGGAATATACGGCTCACGTCGTAACGCCCGAACTCGAACGCCAAAGGCAAGCAGGAGCGGTGGCCGTTAAGTTTGAAGCAGCCTATCTGCGCTCGCTTGATTTTGAACCAGCAACCGAACAGGATGCCGCCGCCATTTATTCGAAGTACGCGCGCGGAGGCATCCCGCCGAAAAACGACTACACAAGGCTGCAAGACTATCTATTCCGATATATTGCGGTCGAGGCAGGCCGCCTGAATCTGCCGGTTCACATCCACACCGGCGCCGGATGCGGCGGTTATTTTTATTTGAACGGCTCGAATCCGCTGCAACTCGAATCGGTTTTGAATGACGCGCGCTTGCGAAAAACGATCTTTGTACTGTTGCATGGCGGCTCGGGGCCATTCACGCGAGAAATTTCGTTCCTCTTGATGAAGCCGAACGTGTACACCGATCTGTCCGAGCAAACCTGGCTCGTATCGCCCCACCGGCTTGCGGAGGTCCTGCGCGATTGGATCGAGTGGTATCCGGAGAAAATACTGTTTGGGACCGATCTATATCCGGGGACTGGCGCTTACGACTGGGAAGAGATTGGCTGGCAGACTTCGGAAACCGGGCGGCTGGCGCTGGGAATCGCGCTGACGGAAATGATCCACGATGGCGAAATCACGCTGCCGCGAGCGAACGAAATCGCGCGCATGGTTTTACGTGAAAATGCGATGAAGCTTTACAATCTGGCCGGGCGGAATTGAGGTCCGGCACATTTCACACCCGCAGCGTCCGGAATCATTAAGACATCGGATGGAGAAGAAACGGTAGCGAAATGGAAATTTATGCACCCGCAGCGCGAGCGGGGCGACCGTATTTCGCTACGGCGCGTTCCATGCCGGGCGCGGCGTTCTTGAGATCTTCCAAAGTCATCGCGGGATGCAATTCCACCTTCGCGTTGAATGCCAGAAACCAGGGTTCAGCGATGCCTGGAATCTCTGACGCGTCTTGAATATTGACGAAGACAAACGCGGTCCTCAGGCCATTTTCCTCGGCAAAATACACGGCTTCCGGTTTCAAATCGGCCAGGATGGAACCGATCGTGGCCCCCCAATGTTCCGTCGATAACCGCGGCGTTGCCTTCAGCTCCCGGCATGTGGACCTTCATCAGTAGTCGCATCGAGCCCCTCCGTAAGGACGGCGAGAATCTACGGCGGCGATTAGTGAATGTCAAGATTTTCCATTTTCAGATCATGTCCGCACCAGCGCCCGCGGAGGGCTACAGCGCCGCGCGGGCGCTAGTGCGTTTTATTTCGACCGCGGAAAGCGGCATCCGCAGCTTCGCTCCCGGCTTCGTTCAGTTGCCGGACGCTGCTCCGGATGAGAATTCCAAAGCCTGCGTTTTCCCGGATATTTGAATCTCCGTCAGCTTATCGTGGTCGACGGACACTGCTGTTTCGTGCGCCTTCGTGGGAAGAGTTTTCAGCGTGCACGGCGCTTCGGCCACAACTTTGCCATCCTTTTCAAACTTCGCTGAGTTATCCTGGACCACGACCTTATATTCGCCGGGCTCTATCATCTTATTACCCACGTTGACTGCTGTGACGAGACTAATAGTTGTGCTGAGGGAATCTTTTGAACTCGGTCTCGCCAGAACGGGAATACTCATCACGGACAAAACCGCTACAGCCAGGGAAAATTGCAACACACGTCGAGACATAATGAAAAATCTCCCTTCATCGCTATGGATTGTGCCACCGGGGGAAACGATCGACAAAAACGGAACAGGGTAAACCTGAGGTCGTCCTGGCCCACGGAGCACTTCACTTAATTTAGACGCAAGAGGGCGGTGGTCGGTTCTGTAAATTCTGTGTAAACGATTGGAATTGGCAATTTTTGGGAGAAACATCGTCCCCGCGGCTGAAATCTATTCTTTCCAGGCGCCGAGAACACGACGGGTGATAACCACCTCGCCCAAATGATAAGCGTTGTGATCCGCGACGAGGAGTGCCTCTCGCAGAATAGTCTGTCCGTTGCCATGCGGAATTCGAGCGAAGAGATTCGTCCGGGGATTCGCCACGAGTTTTTTCATTGCAGCAAGGTCGCCCGCAAATAGCTTCAGGCTTTTCGCCCAGGCCTTCGCATTAGGAGGCTCAGGAGTTTCCGGCCAATATCCTCGAGGCCATTCCGGAGAAACATGTTTTGGATTACGTGAAAATTCCAGGATGTCCCACTGCGCGATTCGCATGTGCTCAAGCAATTCCCAAGCCGAGTGCGGCATCCCATCCGGTCGCACACCCCGGAGTTTGGCGGGAATCCCAGTCAGCGCGGCTTTCCAATCGACGTGCGCTCCGCGACCGGATAGAAGTTCGACTAGATGCTTTCGCAACAGCTTTTCATTCACGGGACCTCCTGCCCGAGCCGGGTGGGTTTCAGTTTGGGTTGTGGTTTCCTTCGACCGGACGTGCAGGCTCTGTGATTGTGACTGTGCAAGCGGTCAATTTCGGGTTGCCGCCCCATTCATCGAGCAATTTTTCGGCTTCACTGTTGATTTCCTCAATTGTGCGGGGCCGTCCGTTTCCCGAACCCGGAAAGACGAGGTACAGGATACCTCGCCGCGCGCCGCCGTTCCTCGCATCGGATCGAATTCCAAGATTTTCGGCGAGCGCCACCGAACCTTCGCCGATCCTGTCAGATGGCCCGACATCGCCAAAAATTGCATAAGAACTCTTCCCGTTTCGCTGGTTCAGAACGACCGAAAAATCTCCGGGCCGCGCCCCAATTTGGCGCGCGAAAGAACCCGGCAGCACAATATACGGAATCTTCGACGCGTCGACATACCGCGTGGGATCGTTCCAAGGCTTCGATCGGTCGGAAAGCGCGGTTGCCGAAACGTAATAGCCGGGAAATGGATCGTTAGGGCCTTGCAGGATCGGCTCCCCATCCGGACCTTTCGCCAATCCTTCCCAACTTCCTGGTGCGCCCGCATTTGCCAGATCGTCCAGGCCCGTATTATCGGGATGATAGGCGTTTGGCGCGCCGTCAGCATCGATCGTCATTCCGGCTTCGAAAAAGAAAGCTTCGTTGCCGGGCAAATGCCAGATTTGGATATCGCGCACCTCTTCGCCGTCGTGGCTCATCTGGAAATTGAGCAATGGTTGGCTGGAACAAGGACTAGCGGTTTCTTGCTCCCTGCCGCTTCTGTCGACCCCAGGCGCGCACGGGTTCACCTGCATCTGAGGCTGGTCGAAAATTGCTGCATCCCGTTGCACGTTAGCGAGTGCAGGATCACCGGGACGACTATCTTGTTCGGCACGTGAACTTGCCCGACCACGGGAGGAAGAATTTGGAAGACTGCCGCAATACCGGTCGGGACTGGCGGTTGGGCCGTTCCCTGTTTGCTGTACGCCTGCCTCGGAAGAAGACTGCTGTGCTTTTAGGACGGTTGGGGACAAAAGAAAAATTGCTAAAAGGAAAAATGTTCCCGCGCGATACATGGCCCAAAACCTCCCAACGGTCCGCATTCCAAAGGCTTGTGCTCGGAACACGTCTCGTTCGTACCGATCCTTATTTTAGACGCCTTTGTTGGGGATTGTGTTACACCGTTTGTCGCCCGCGCTCAAAACCGCGACACGATGAAAAGCCCACCGGCAATCGCCACTGCATCTTCGAAAAGAGCGATGACCAAATCCGGCACTTTCAAAGCCTTCACCGAACGAGTGCGAACCTGATAACCACCAAACGCGCCAGCAATGCCTCCCAAAACACCCAAAATCGAGCCGGCCGCGATAGACTGCGCCCCAGCCAACGCGATGCTTGCGCCCGATAATGCGCCGAGAACAATGCGGGCAATCAGCCCTAAAGGAGCGGTGCGCGCTGGAGCCGACGGAAGCTGGTCGGCGATGAACTCACCGATGGCCAAAACTGTGAAGATGGCGACCGCAGCCGTCGTTCCCATGAACGCCAGCGACGTGTTGTGCAAGTCGATCCAGCTGAGATGGGCGCCCCAGGCCACCAGCGCAGGCGCAGTGAGAGAACGCAGTCCGCACACCACGCCAATCAGAAACGCCAGAAGCAGCACCAAGGAAGGACTCATCGGCAGCCTCCTGATTCCCGCATGATGTGCGCGCCCGCCGGTATAGGGCGATTAGCATATCGCTACAATCCGCAGGCTGCAAGCCGCGAATATTGTCCAATCCACCGCGATCGAGTGAACCATGAGAGATGTCCTCTACCGTGCCCCCCGTTAGTCGTTTTCCCGTCTTTCAGCTGGACGCTTTTTGTCTGGCGGTCCTTTCCTGGCCGGTCTAGGTGGGTTGCTCAGCCTCGCCTCCATTTTCAGACGCCACGCGTTAGCTGCCGCCGATGGCAGTGTTGGTTTACAAACTGAAGGTCACCAAAGAGAGTTGCAGCTCAGACCTGAACGAAGGCCGGGATCGCATGCGCTAGCGGTAATTCATCCGTTAGCAAGCCTAAACCACATTTAGATGCGAGTTGCGTTTAGGCGGGGGCGGCCCAGACTTATAGAATGAGCGAGCGAGGGCCCTGCTACTGCTTTTCCTTGTGAATCTTGCGGCGAATATCCGGCCAGAATTCTTTCACCACGTAGGTCACGGAGTCCCACCCAACTTGCGTACCCCAAACGCTTGCGGTGTTTCGCAAGGTTCTATCTTCCTGTGGATGGTAACTATACGTGGAAATGGCTGAAGAAATCCCGCTGCCGAAGACCTCCGAAAAGTTGAACTCCGTGTTTCCGGAGTCGCCGCGGGTGACAATGATTCGGCTGACCGCGTAACCTGCCCGGTGCCAGAACCCTCCTTTTCCCGACTGGAAAAAGCGGGGATCCTGGTGGAGCATCGATGGAAGAATCGCGCTTGTGAAATAGTTCTCGATCGTGCCGTCGGCAAACGCCGCTCCATAACGCTTTGCATAGCCAGATGCACCTTGTCCATAGCCAGGCTCGCTGTTTTCAGCTTGGCTGATTCCGGCTAGGAATCCGTACCAAGGGTACTCGGCGTAATCGAATGAACTTCGGGTTACCACTTTGAATTTTTGTCCAGCCGTGAGAGGCGGAACCTGTCCGGCATTTTCCAATGTCAGGAAATTCGGCAAGGCAAATCCGAGCCTGTCCTTCGATACCCCGCTTTCGTATCGAGTCGTCTTCTCACCATTGTCGTTGGTGGCTGCGGGTGCGGGCTGCGACGATTGCTGCGGCGAATCCGAAGTTTGCGCTTTCGTCGAGTCCTGTTGCGGCTGGCGAGCTGGATCGGCTGCCGGAGATTCACGCGGCTGCGCCGATAACGAACCGGCGGTTTGCGCATGCAGGCAAACCGCGAAGAGAAGCAGAAGAACGCCGCTTGCGATCACTCGTTTAGACAAATCCCCCACTAGGACCCCCCGTCGTTTTTAGATGAGCCCATTACGGTTATAGTTGCCTTGGCCAGACCGAGTCTTTTACGATTTGGTTCCGACAGAAGGAATACAACGGAAATTAACTCAGTGTTAGGATTGACAAAGCAAGTCACGCGCCCGTAGCTCAGACGGATAGAGCATCTGCCTTCTAAGCAGAGGGTCGGGGGTTCGAATCCCTCCGGGCGCGCCATACTTCATAAGGTCCAACCCTTCCTTACGGATTCGAAATTCTATATCTTGCATCCGTTTATTGGCGTATACTCGGGCAAGTCAAATCGTCCTTCCTGAGAGGCAAGCCATGAACCGATTGTCTACGCGTAATTGCATGGCGGTATTATTCACTCTCTTGGTGGCCTTGCCGTCGTGGGGTCAGAAGTCCGGTGGAGCAGGGTCGACGGGGACCGGATCGACAGGATCGACGACGCCATCGCAACCCGGCACCTCAGTTCCTGGCGCGGTCGGACAACAACCCGGTCAACCGCAATTCCCGACTCCTGTATTTGTGAACGGACGAATTCTAATGGACACCGGCCAGCCTGTTCCGGAAGCCGTTTCTGTTGCACTCGGATGCGGGATGCGGTCGATGCAGGTAATTCAAACCGACTTGAAGGGATATTTCCAGTTCACACTGGGAGCGGGCACTCAAAGCAACATGGACTTTAGCGCCAGCAGCGATGCTCGGATGTCACGGGGAAACGGCGGCATGCAATCCTCCAACGGGATGGGCAGCTCACTCGGCGGTTCGCAAGGCATGTTGACCGGTTGCGAGGTGCGAGTCAGTGTTCCCGGCTACGTGCCGTTGAGCAAGACCATCACTGACCGCGCCGACATGACTGGAGTTGAAATCGGTACTCTGCGTCTTACGCGCATTGCCGGAGTGACGGGGTCCTCCATCAGCGTTACTTCCTTGCTCGTGTCTGAAGGCGCGCGCAAGGAATTCGAAAAGGGCGACAAGGACGCCCGAAACAACCACCTCGATTCGGCGACTCAACATCTGGAGAAAGCCGTCACCCAATACGACAAATATGCGGCTGCCTGGAACAAATTGGGGAACATCTACGCCACCGACAAGGAGATCGAAAAGTCCCGGCAGGCTTATGAAAAGGCAATTGCAGCCGATCCCCATTACATCCCCCCTTATCTGGGCCTGGCCAGCTTGGAACTGCAAAATCAGGAAAACGAGCCGTCTGTCGAAACGGCGGGGAAAGCACTCGAACTGGACTCCAGCATCGGTGTCGCGAATTATATCCAGGCCATTGGGAATTTCAGACTAAATCGGCTGGATGACGCGGACAAAAGTGCGCAGATGGCCGAAAAGACGCCGCACCAAGGCATGCCGGATTTGCATGCGTTGCATGCAAAAATCCTTTTGCAGAAACGGGACTACCCGAATGCGGCAGCACAGATGCGCGCCTACCTTAAGGAATTCCCTCAAGGACGATTCGCGGATGAAATGAAGAAAGATTTGCAGCAGATCGAGCAGTCCGATGCGGATGCCGGCAGCAAGTCCGGCTCGGCCCAGGCTCAGATTGCCCCGTAGTGGACCTTTCAACTCCTGGAAGAAGGTGAACTGCAGGCCCGCATGGCACTTGTGCGGCCACGTTACGCGCACTTCCTTTGCTCGACCGACCTTGCGGAATCGGCGGATGCCTTGCTGCCCCGCAAGCACCGTTACCTCGACTGCTCGGATATTGGAAACCAAGACGCAAATTTAAAATCCGCATTTCATTAGAATGGTGAGGGAATTGGGAGTTATTTTGTTGGAGGCTTTGCTGGTTTCCACCCGGTGCCGGCGGCGAATCGAAGTTTTTTCGCGTGCGGCCATCAAGCCCACGCTTCCAGTCAAACGTTCGGATGCCACCGCTCCTTTGCTAGAAGTCATCCCATCAATGACAATCCATCCCAATTTTTGAAGGATGTCAGAGGCGAATGCCCCCTGATCTTCAGGACCCTGAATGTCGCGGCCGAAGCCACAACCTACAGAGACCATTCATGAAATAGCTTCTGGCTAAAGCGCACGTCCTTAATACCTTAATCATCCCGGCACAATACAGGATTTCCCCGAACAACTAATTCACCCCCGTATGGGTTCATATATCCATGCATCCTCATCCACTCGGCGCGCCGGCACACCTTGCGGTGTCAAAGTTGGGCGGCCGTGTACTTCTTCTGATCTGCCTTCTACTCGGAGGCGCGAGGTTTGCGGACGCCAATATCACCGTTCTTCTCGAAGAACCTTACAGCTATGACGGCGCGCTTGCTGGAACAGGCCATACAGCTGTGTATTTGTCGCGTGTCTGCGCGGATTCTCCCACTGTCTTGCGGCGCTGCTTCTCTGGCGAGCGAGGAGTTGTCATCAGCCGCTACACACGGATTGGCGGTTACGATTGGTTGGCCATACCGCTGATTCCTTACCTCTATGCAGTCGAAAAGCCTGAGGACATCCCTCTCTATGCCGATCCAAAGCTCGTGGCGTTTCTTAGGGATCGGTATCGGCACTCTCATCTTGAAGACATCGCGCCTGACGCTCCTTCTGAAGAAATCCCGAAGGGCGACTGGGTTCAGCTGATCGGGTCATCGTATGACCGCACCAGCTACGGCTTCCAGATTGAAACGACGGCGGCGCAGGACGACGCGCTGATCGAGTGGTTCAATTCCCGCCCGAACCGGGCGTCCTACAACGCGGTGTCGCGCAACTGCGCCAATTTCGTTCGCGACGTTGTAAATTTTTATTATCCTGGGGCTGTCTCGCGCGGCTTTATTACCGACCTCGAAGTGACTACCCCGAAACATGCCGCCAAGTCGCTGGCCCGCTACAGCGAGCATCGGTCGAATCTGGAGCTGACTCGGATCGTTTTTCCCCAGGTTCCCGGCACGATCAAGCGCAGCCGACCGGTGCGAGGCGTGCTCGAGTCGGTGTTTCGCGCAAAGAAATATGTTTTGCCTCTTGCCGCGCTCCATCCATTCATCGTCGGGGCTGTCGCGTCCGCTTATTTTTTCGGGGACCGCTTTAACCCGGCGCGAAACGCACTGGTCTTTAATGTGAGCGGCGATCCGGAGATCCCGCTGCCTGAGACGGAACGGAAAATGTACTTTCGAAGCTTGGAGGCCGGAACGCCGCTCAATCTCGATCGAGAAGCCGGCCGTGATGCGGTTCTCTGGCGTCAGTTCCAACAGAAAGCTGAGATTGAGATGAGCGAGTCCGGCCGTGCGATGGCCACAGGGCGCGCGGGAGACGAAGACGTTGAGATGGGAATGTCTCGCGACGATTTCACGCGCAACGATGTCCCAGCCGAGCTTCAAAAAGGGCTTCTTGTAACGCGCCTTCACCAGGAATTAGGCCGAGGGCGCGCCCCAAAAATTTCGAGCAGCCAATTTCATGAAGATTGGCGCTTGTGGCAAACAGTCAACCAGGCCGAGCGGGAAGAAGCGTCCCGGCATCCGGCAACCGGGAATTGAGAGCCGCGGATTACGACCGCCGATTGGCCTCCTTGTTCGCCTGGAAAAAATCGCTGGCATTCCCGCCAAAAACGTAAGACACTCCCATCCACGCGGGGTAGAGCCGCCGCCAGAGGTTTTCCGATGTAATGGGTTGACATCGGGTCGTGGAAGTTTCTAAAATCAGGCTTCGCATTTTATTTTTGTCGCGGTGGAACCTTTTTTAATTTGTATGCGTCTGTCTACAAGAGAATCCCAATGATCATAGTAAATGGACTTACCAAAAAATACGCTCACAATACTGCCGTAGACCACATCTCGTTTGAGGTCCAAAAAGGCCAAATCGTTGGATTTCTTGGACCTAACGGGGCTGGTAAAACAACCACGATGCGCATGCTCACATGTTTTCTGACCCCCACCGGGGGCTCGGCGACCGTCGCGGGCTTCGATATCCTCGAGCAACCCCTCGAAGTCAAGAAGCGCATTGGCTATCTTCCCGAGACGCCGCCGGTGTATCCGGAAATGCGAGTTGGCGAATATCTGGCCTTCGTCGGCCAGATTAAGGGCCTTTCGGGCTCCGACTTGCGAGCCCGCGTCGATTATGCATGCGAGCGCTGCTCGGTTGCCGATGTCCGGAATAAATTGATCGGGAAGCTTTCGAAAGGATATCGTCAGCGCGTCGGGCTGGCGCAGGCGATTATCCACAATCCTGACGTGTTGATCTTGGATGAGCCCACCGCCGGACTTGATCCAAAGCAAATCAATGAAACGCGCGACCTGATCAAGAGCCTCGCTGGCGATCATACGATCATCTTGAGCACGCACATCCTTCCCGAGGTCAGTCAGACCTGCGAACAGGTCATCATCATCAATAAAGGCAAGATCGTGGCGACCGACTCGGTGAGCAATCTGCAAGCGCGAGCACGCTCCGGCGAGTCCGTGCTTGTCGAGGTTGCCGGTCGCAACGGAAACCTCGACATCGCAGCCGTACAACGCGCGCTCGAGCAGGTGATCGGCGTCAACCGCGTTGTTTCCAAGGCTGACGGCCAAAAGCGCGCCATCTTTGAAGTTGAGGGGAGCAGAGACCGCTTGGTTCGTGGCGATTTAGCGCGCGCGATCGTTGAATCGGGCTGGGATTTGAATGAGCTTCGGACTGCGGCAATGAGCCTCGAGGAAATCTTCCTCCAGCTCACGGGGTCGGAAAAACCCGCGGAAATGGAAGCCGTCGCGGCGGGGGGACAAAAGGGATGAAAACCATCTGGATCGTTTGCCGCAAGGAACTTCGCAGTTATTTTGCTTCTCCGGTCGCTTACATCTTGCTGGTGATGTTCGCGATTATTTTCGGATTCTTTTTCTGGAATTCGCTGGGGTATTTCGTGAACCTGGCGATGGAAGCCCAGATGGAGGGCGAGCAGTTTCCGATGAACGTTAACGAGCAGATCGTGCGGCCGCTGCTTTCCAATATCAACGTGATCGGCTTGTTCCTGATCCCCATGCTGACGATGCGCCTGTTCGCCGAAGAGAAGCGGAGCGGAACCATCGAGTTGCTCGCGACTTCGCCCATCAAGGACTATGAATTAATCGTCGGAAAATGGCTGGCGGCGGTCATTTTATACTTCCTGATGCTTGTCACCACCATGCTCGATTTCGTTTTTCTGTTCCGGTACGGCAATCCCGATTGGAAGCCGCTGGCAATCGGATATCTGGGCCTGCTTCTTCAGGCCGGTGGGTTGCTGGCCATCGGAACGTTTATATCCTCGCTGACCAAGAATCAAATTATTGCCGGCGCGCTCACGTTCGGCGTGTGCCTTTTGCTGTGGGTGCTTGGCTGGGTCAGTGAATATGAGAATGCGACATGGGCTCAGGTGCTTGCGTACATAGCTGTGATTCCGCACTTTGAATCGTTTGCCAAAGGTGTGATCGATACGAAAGACGTCATTTTTGACGCCACGGTGATTTTCCTGGGCCTGTTTTTTACCGGGCGCTCGATGGAATCCCTGCGTTGGAGGTCGTAAGTGAACAGCCGTTGGATTGAAGCTAGACAAACCAAGTACGCAGCCTATGTGACGGTCTATATTCTGATCGTCCTGGGAATCGTTTCGGTGGCGAACATTCTTGGAAATCGCTACAACAAGTCGTACGACGCCACATCGAATAAACGCTACAGCCTTTCGGACCAGACAGCGAAAATCGTAAAGGGCCTGACGCAACCGGCGACGATTACCTATTACGACAAGACCAGCAGCTTCCCAATCGCGAAGGATTTGCTTGACCGCTATACGAGTCTTTCTCCGAAAATTAAGCTCGATTACGTCGATCCCGACAAGAATCCGCAGGTGGCTCGCGCTGCCGGAATCACCAAGTACGGGACCACAATCGTTCAAGTGGGCGTCAAGCAGGAACAAGCCAAAGCCATGAGCGAGGAAGAGGTCACCGGCGCGCTGATACGCGATCTGAAAAGCAACACGCGCACGGTTTGTTTTGTCACCGGCAGCGGCGAACACCAGATTGACGATACAGCTCGAACCGGATACTCAGGTCTGAAGGACGCGCTGGGCAAAGACCGGTACGAAGTGAAGTCGATCAGCCTGCTCGAGAAGCCTGAGATTCCAGCCGAGTGCACAGTGGTCGTTGTTGCCGGGCCGCAGAGCGATTATCTGCAAGCGGAAGTTGACGCCATCAAGAAATTCGTCGAGCAGGGGGGCCGGGCCATGTTTTTGCTCGATCCGCCGCTAAAGATCGGGCGCGCGACCGCGGAGAACGATGCGCTAACCAACGCCCTTCAGGATTGGGGCGTGACTGCCGATAAAGACGTGCTTCTCGATCCGAATCCCGTTGGACAACTCATGGGCGTCAGCGCGGAGGTCGCGCTCGTCTCCAGCTATGAATCGCATCCAATTGTGAACGAAATGAAGGGAACCGCGACTGGCTTCCCGTTGACTCGTTCGCTGGAGTTTAAGAACGGCGATAAGACGAACGTGCAGAAACTATTCGAGTCGTCCCAGTCGAGCTTTGCTACGCCAAAATTGGATACACCAAATGTCAATCCAAATGACCCGAAGAACATGAAAGGTCCGCTCACGATTGGCGTTGCCGGCACATACACCACGGGCAAGGAAAACTCAGAAGGCCGATTCGTCGTGGTTGGCAGCTCCACGTGGGCTACGAATTCGTTCCTCAAGTTCAACGGCAATAGCGACCTCGCATTAAACGCAATGAACTGGCTTTCATCGGATGAAGACCTGATCTCCATACGCCCCAAGGCCGAGGAAGACCGCAAGATCACGATGACCCGTTCCCAATTCAACTGGGTTCGGTTCAGCAGTCAATTCCTCTTGCCGGGCGCTCTGCTCCTTGCGGGCTTGTCCGTCTGGTGGCGGAGAAGGTAGCGGGATCGGGCTCAAACTTTTCTTACCGCGGGAAATATTAATATGAAAATGCGACAATTGATCGCCGCTACAGTGGTCCTTGCTGCACTCGCTGCGACTCTTTATTGGTCCAACCATCGCACTCCGGCTGACGTCTTCCCGAAGACGGATGCCAGTGCGTCGAATCGAATCGTTTCGTTGACGCAGGACGACATTACAAAGCTGGAGATCAACAAAAAAGGCGGAGACGACCTCGTGCTCAGCCGCACCGGCCCCGAAAGCTGGAAAATTACCGCACCGAAGTCGCTGCTAGCCGATCCGGACCCTATTTCGACCATGCTGTACACCCTGTCTCCGCTCGATGCTTCATCCCTGATCCAGGACAAGCCAACGGACCTCACAGAGTTTGGCCTCGCCGATCCCTCTCTCAAAGTGACCGCCACGGTAAAGGATGGAAAGACGCAGACCGTTCTGTTTGGCGATGACACCCCGACCGGCGATTCAACCTACGTGATGCTGATGGGTGATCCGCGAGTATTCTCCGTATCCAAGAATTCCAAGTCTGGCTTCGATAAAGGCGTCAAGGACATCCGGGACAAGCGCCTGTTATCAGTTGATTTTGACAAGCTCTCATCCCTGGAAATCACAGGGCCGAAAGTAAACCTCACTCTAGCCCCAGATAGTGGCCATTGGGTGGTTCGAAGTCCTAAGGATATGCGCGCGGATAAATCGAAGCTGGACACCGTCGTGCAGGACCTCAAAGGCGCGACCCTGGATCCGAGCGTCTCGGACGAGGACATGAAAACGGCCGCGTCTTCGTTTGCTTCCGGCGCGCCGGTCGCGACCGTGAAGGCAGCCGATGCTTCGGGAACGCAGGAACTTCAGGTTCGGAAGAACAAGGACCTTTACTACGCCAAGAGCACGGCAGTCGAAACTCCGATCAAGCTTTCTGGTTCGCTCGGCATGGACATCGACAAGAACATGGAAGACTTCCGCCAAAAGAAGGTGTTCGATTTCGCCGACCAAATGCCGAATAAGGTTGAAATGCACGATGGGCCTAAGACCTACTCAATGAGTCGCACCGGCGAAGACTGGTTCTCGGGCGGAAAAAAGATGGACGCCGTGACCGTTGAGGCCTTTCTCAGCGCGCTCCGCTCTCTGGAGGCCACAAAAATCGCCTCCTCGGGCTTCTCCAGCCCGGCGATTACGATTGCCGTGACTTCGCAGGACGGCAAGCTCGTGGAAAAAGTCGGGATTGCCAAGGCTGGAACCGAGTATGTCGCAAAGAGGGACGACAGTCCAACACTCTACCAATTGACCCCTAAGGTAGTCACAGACATGCAGGAAGCGGCCGCTGTTATGAAACCCGCCGAGCCTGTACCACCTCAGAAATAATTTATAATCCCGGAAGCGCGACTTCGGATTTAAGTAGAACAGGCTTCAGCCTGTTCTACTTAGGAACGCCAATCGGGCGATTGGCGTTCCCATTCGTCAGTGCATTTAGAATGCCACCCGCAGCTTAGGCTTTCGGGTAAAACTCAAGCAAACGCACTTCGATTCCCGTTCCTGCCAGATCCTTCTGAAATACTGTCGTATCTTGCCCACGGTAGTGATAAGGGATCACGATCTTCGGATGAAATGCCTTGACCGCCTCGGCCGCTTCGTCCGGCGTCATCGTGTACGGCAGATTCATGCAAACAAACGCCACGTCGATATTCTTGAGGGCGCGCATCTCGGGAATGTTCTCCGTGTCACCGGAAAAATAGAAGCGCTTGCCGCCATAGGTGAGAATATATCCGTTGCCGCGCCCCTTGTCGTGAAACAGCTTGCCGGCTTCGGGTCCGCGCTTGATGTTATACATGGGAACGGCCTCGATCGTCCAGGCGCCCCAGGTTGTCTTCTCTCCGTTGGAAAGTTTCGTGGCCGTAGCAATCGTGCTGGCGACTGCGGGCGGGGCAATCACGACCGTTCCCGTCTTGCTCACGTCCCTGATCTCATCCAGGTCAAGGTGGTCGCCATGGATATCCGTGATTATCACTAAATCAGCTTGTGGCAGCCCGGCAAAGCTGGCAGGCTTGGCGGGATCGATAACGATGACCTTGCCTCCCGCTTCGATTTCCAACGCCGCATGATATACCGGCGTGATTTTCACCGGTCCGGCCGAGGTGTCGAACGTCTGGACCGGCCGCGACATTTGAGCCTGTGCGCCTGCTGCGAACAACATCATGGCGGCACACGCAAGAATGCAAACAATCGATTTCATTTTTAGCTCCTGTTAGTTGTTTCGGGTCCAATCGTCGAAATATTAACACGCACGCGCTGGAGCTACAATCTTGCGCCGTGGACCCGTGGCGCCGGCATCTTGCCGGCGCCACAAAGAGACAGGAAATCTCGACAGTATCCATCAGCCGCAATTACACTGTTGTCTGCAATGAATCATGGAATACGGGCTAAAAACAATCACGAGAAAATAGGACCTCTAATGCCAAGCGTTACATATTTCTCTCCGACGGGAAGTTCCCGGAAACTCGACGTGCCCTCCGGGATGTCCGTCATGCAGGCGGCTCTGAATCACAGACTCGATGGCATCCTCGGCGAATGCGGCGGCAACTGCATGTGCGCTACCTGTCATGTTTATGTGGATTTGAACTTTCTGGATCGGATCCCCGCGGCAAAACCGAATGAGAAGGCGATGCTGAGCATCGCGGCGGAAGGTCCTGAACCGAACAGCCGTTTGAGTTGCCAGATTAAAATGACGGACGAACTGGACGGCCTCATCGTCCGGCTCCCGGCAAAACAGCGTTGAGATCCCTGCAAATATCCTGTCCATGAAAGGAAAGACAATGGCCGTGAAGCCACGCGAATTCGCAAAGCCATTCCGGGTGGAAGACGGCGCGCGTTTCCGACTGAAGGACTTCGATCCCGCGGACACTCTCGATCTGAAATCGAAGGAGCAAGCGCAGGCAACGCTGGAGCGCGGCATCGAGCGTCTCGCCGCTTTGCAGGAAATGCTCTATGCACAGGACCGCTGGGCGATTCTGCTGATTTTGCAAGCCATGGATGCCGCGGGAAAAGACAGCACGATCAAGCACGTTATGTCAGGGGTGAATCCGCAAGGCTGCCAAGTCACTTCGTTCAAGGCTCCCTCAGCCGAAGATTTGGACCACGATTACATGTGGCGATGCATGCGCGTTCTCCCGGAACGGGGCAAGATCGGGATTTTTAATCGCTCGTACTACGAGGAAGTTCTGGTGGTTCGAGTGCACCCGGAAATGCTCGCCAACGAGAAAATCCCCAGGAGTCTTGTCTCACATAAACTTTGGCAGCAGCGCTTCGAGGACATCAACGCGCACGAACGCTATCTTTCGAGGAATGGCATATTGGTTTTAAAGTTTTTCCTCAATGTATCGAAAAAGGAACAGAAGGATCGGTTCCTGAAACGTTTGGACGAACCGGAAAAGAATTGGAAGTTTTCCGAGAACGATGTCTTGGAACGCGAACATTGGGACAAATATATGAAGGCTTATGAGGAGATGATCCGGTATACGAGCACGAAGCAAGCACCCTGGTACGTTGTGCCGGCCGACCATAAATGGTTCACGCGCGTCGCCGTGGCCGAAGCCATCATCGACGCGCTGGAGGGATTGGACCTTTCATTTCCAAAAATCGATTCAGAAAAACGCAAGGACGTGAAAAACGCGCGTAGGGCTCTGCTTCACGAGTAGCGAATCTTGAGTGGTGTTTTTGAATTAGAATTTC
>JBEKCU010000067.1:0-5871 GCA_050014735.1 Candidatus Acidiferrales bacterium
CGTGCGCGGGGCGTTCCAGCAGTATTTGAGCCCTGAGGTGATTCGCCGACTGCTTGAAAATCCCGATTTAGTGAAGCCGCGCAAAACGGAAATCACCGTAATGTTCAGCGACGTGCGAGGGTTCAGTTCCATTTCTGAAAAACTGGACGCGCAGGAGCTCGCCACGCTTCTAAATGAATACTTGACTGAAATGACGCAAATCGTTTTCCGCCACAACGGGACGCTCGACAAGTACATCGGCGACGCCATAATGGCCTTTTGGGGCGCGCCATTCGAGCAGCAAGTGCACACGACTCGCGCGTGTCACGCGGCCCTCGAGATGATCGCCCGGTTAAGGGAAATGCAAAAAAAGTGGAGAGCCGAAGGCCGGCCGGTGCTCGATATCGGCGTGGGGCTGAGCACGGGCGTCGCGTCGGTCGGCAATATGGGATCAGCATTGCGTTACGGCTATACGGCGCTTGGCGACATCGTGAATCTGTCTTCCCGCATCGAAGGACTGACCAAGGAATACGGCACGCACATTCTGTTGAGCGAAGCAAGTTACGCGGAGGTTGAAGATCCGTTTCTTGTTTTTCGCGAACTCGATCTGATTCGGGTGAAGGGCAAACTGCAACCCGTCACTTTGTACGAATTAATCGCGGCGCGGGGAACTCCGGAAGGCGATGCGCCCGGATTGGAGGAGCGCCTCGAACTGTTCGCCCGTGGCCGCGCGTGCTATCGAAAGCGAAACTGGCAGGACGCGCAGATCGTCTTCGGGCAAATAGTCGAGCGCTGGCCCGAAGACGGCCCCGCGCGAATGTATCTGAATCGCTGCAAGGAGTATGACATGGCCGGCCCCGAGGAAAGTTGGGACGGCGTTTATGTCATGACGCATAAGTAGGCTGAGAGTGAACGAGCACTTCGCAAGGGTATGTTTCCTCTACTTCCTCAACCTCCTCAACTTCCTTTTACCCCGGCGGCCAACGAAAATCTCTTCCTCCCAGCAAATGTAAGTGCAGATGAAACACGGATTGTCCCGCTCTCGCCCCGTTATTAAAGACGGTGCGATAGCCTTCGGTGAGTTGGCGCTCGCTCGCGAGCTTTGCGGCCAGCAGTTGAAGCTTTCCCAGCATTGCAGCGTCCTCCGTCGAGGCTTCTGTCAGCGAAATCAGGTGTCTTCTGGGACAGATCAGGATGTGGGTCGGGGCTTGCGGTTGTATGTCCTCGAAAGCGAACATATCCGGGTCCTCGTACACCAGCTTCGACGGAATCTTCTTGTCTCCGATTTTACAGAACAGGCAATCGCTCATGGTCGATCCTTAGTGGCACAGGCTTTTTATCCCGAGACTTACCGAGGGACAGCATGTGTTTTTTTTTGCGCACGAATTCAAAGGCTAACAGGCTGAAGCCTGTTCTACTGGCGGCCCTATTTTGCGCCAAGATCGTACGGTTGGTCCAGGCGCATCACGAACGTCTGCTGGAATCCTTCGCCAGTTCGCAATTGCATGGCCAGTTGTTGCGCGGCGTCAGGGCTCGGGACCCTGCCGATGCGCACGCGATAAAAATGGCCCGTTGGCGAATCGTAATCCTGAATAAAGATCGGCTCGTAGCGCGCCAGCAACCGCTCGCGCAGCCGCTCGGCATTTGTGCGATCGGCAAATGCACCGACCTGCACCGTAAACTCGCCGAGCGCGGGACTAGGGCCCGATAGCAGCTCGATCCGGACCGGCGCAGTGCCGGTTCCGATCATGTCCAGCGACGCGGCTGCGGCGCGCGCGAGATCGAGGATGCGATCGCCGACAAAGGGCCCACGGTCGATCACGCGGACTTCCACCTCGCGGCCGTTATTCAGATTGGTGACGCGCACAATGCTGCCAAACGGAAGCGTGCGATGCGCGGCCACCAAAGTATTCATGTCAAAGATTTCTCCGTTTGCAGCGCGACGCCCATGAAAGGGAATCCCGTACCACGATGCGGTGCCCTGCTCGACGTAAATTCCGGGAACAAACGGTGCGCTTCTGGTCGGAGGCTGTGTAGTACTTGCCTCTGGGGGGCGCGGGCTCGGAGCTTGACGTGGCGAGGGCGCGGGTCCGGCCTGCGGGGCAGGCGCCGGTGGAACGGAAGAGGCGATTGGACGGCGTCCCGCACAGCCAGTAATGGCAATCACAGTAAGGAAGAAAATAATTTGCCAAGCCGTGGAGGAGCGTGCACTTCTGTTTGCAGGCATCCGCTCAAGCACTTCGTATACCGTCACATAGTTAAAAACTGGCGGCCCCGCGTTCTCTGAACCTTTTTGAATCGCGGAATGGTTGTGACATACACTCACACTGTAGCAGAGACGATTTGACCGGAGCAACGCCGGAAACGCCGCGACAGCGCCTTGACTCAGAAATGATTGCAGGTTCTCGCGCCCTCGGAGGTCCGAGCTGAAGCTCGGACCTCCGAGGGCGCAAACCGTCAAATTACAGTGCTACTTGGATCGGTTGAATTTCGCGTCCTCATGGAAATCCGGCTATGATAGATAGGCAACAAATTTAGGCAAGGAGACGACGTGCCACTTCCCGTTCGATGGCGCTACAAATTGGACCGCTGGCGCAGCCAGATTGGCCAAATGTTCCACTCGGAGCCGAAACAAATGCGCCCAAGGCTCTGCCCGGCGTGCGGCACGCTGATCGGCGCATCGGCAACGAAGTGTTATAACTGCGGCGCGAACGCGAATTTTTCTTTCGCTGCGGCAAGCAAAACTCTCGGGCGCTGGATGCCGCAGACCTCGCCGGTGACGTATGCCATGCTGGCGATCTGCTGCGTGATGTACGCGCTGTCGTTTATTATCACGTTGCGCTTCACGGGATCCGCGGGCGGTGGCGGATTGATGGGTTTTGGCGGGATCTCCACGCAAATCAGCGAGCGTCTGGGTGCCTCTCTTCCTTGGCCGTATGAGATCGGCCAGCCCTGGCGGCTCGTCACTGCTATTTTTCTTCATGGTGGATTGCTGCACATCGGTTTCAACATGTGGGTCCTGATGGACATTGGGCCGATGGTCGAGGAAATGTATGGTTCCGCTCGATATTTTTTCCTGTTCGTTGCAACTGGCGTCGCCGGATATCTGGCAAGTTCCCTGTTCGGACATTTAAGCGTGGGGGCGTCCGGCTCGCTGCTAGGGCTAATCGGAGTACTGCTAGCGGCAACGACGGGAAAGCAACATCCTGGCGCACAGGCGCTTCGTAGCTCTTTGATTCGATGGGTGATTTACATCGCAGTGCTAGGATTGCTCATGAGCGGAACAGATAACGCGGCGCATTTCGGCGGCCTTGCGGCGGGATATCTACTGGGACGAGTGATGCCTGACCGGAATCCGGTGGACCTTAGCGAACGACAACGCGCCACCTTGCTGGGATGGGCCACAGGGGTCGCCGTTGCTGTAAGCTTCGGTTTCATGGTTTTGAATTATTTGCAGAATACGTAGGTTGGTGCAAGTGGCACAAGCTTCAGCCTGTGTGGGCTTGAGCTTGGGCATTCAAATTCACAATTTGAAACTTCAGATTTTAGATGTTGCGACAAACGCCCAGACAGGCTGAAGCCTGTCCTATTGGAAGGATCATCCCGCTGGAGGCTGGCTATTCAGGCGCCGTGTAACGGTAAAGGAATAATGAAAGCCTGAAAAAACAGTAAATGCGGCGACCAGATAGCCGATGACGTTCCGCAGGTGCGACAGCCACGGCCATTCCGTGACGGCCAGCAGCACCACGGCAAACACATACATGATTTGAAATGCCGTGGTGAGCTTCCCGTAAATGCTTGGAGGGAACGGCCTGTAACCCACGACCACAAGGATGACTGCCGCCGACGTGAGAAGCAGGATGTCCCGGCTCAGCACCAGCGTGGCCAGCCACCAACTGATTTTCCGGTTCAGCGCCAACACAACAACCGAGGAAGACAGCAGGAGCTTATCCGCAATCGGATCGAGATAAGCGCCCAGCGCTGTTTTCTGGTTCAGCCGCCGCGCTAGCAAGCCATCGAGTCCGTCGGTCAGCGCGGCAACGATGAGAAATGCAAGCGCCAAGCCATAGCGGCGATAGTGAATTGTTATGATGAAAAAAGGCAAAAATCCAAGGCGTAGAAACGTGAGCTGGTTCGGAACCGTGAAGACTCGGGATGACATTTTTGTGAATTCTTATGGAAATAATTACACGAATAACGCGAGATAGTCGCGCAGGGACCGTCCGACGCGCTGCTCAAATCTTTCCGAAAGCGAAACAATGGAACCGTGAGGCTCGTCCAGCGCGATCCTCTCGACGCGTTGCATGGGGAAAAACAGCGTCGGCAGGCCGATACGCTCGCCCTCGGGGTCCATCACCTGCCGGATGAAATCGTCGAACGAATTCAGATCGATCCCGCGAATCGTCACGCCCGACGAGTTCATCGAGACGAGCGCGCCCCACAATTTTTCCTTGGGCGTATGAAGGCTCACAATTACGATGGAGTTCGGTTGCAACGATATGCTCGCTTAGCTCCCGGCCTGCGAGTGGATTAAATCCGGCAACGAAATCGTCTTCAAGTCTTTCGCAATGCGCAATTTCGGTTCGGTCAGTTTCTGCACCTGTTCCGGCGTAACTCCCGGAGCGACTTCGCGCAAAACCAGACCTTCCGGCGTGACGTCAATGACGGCGAGTTCCGTAACAATCATGTCCACCACTTCAATGCCAGTGAGGGGCAGGGTGCACTTGTTGAGAATTTTGGGCTGTCCGTCTTTGGTGGCGTGCTCCATGGCGACGATGACGCGCGGCGAACTCGCTACCAGGTCCATCGCTCCGCCCATGCCCTTGAGCATTTTGCCGGGGATCGCCCAATTCGCCAGGTTGCCCTTTTCATCCACTTGCAACGCCCCCAGGACCGTCATGTTCACGTGCGCACCGCGAATCATGCCAAAAGATTCGGCGCTCGAAAAATAACTCGAACCTGGAATCTCGGTGACCGTTTCCTTGCCGGCGTTGATTAGGTCCGGATCCTCGTCGCCTTCATACGGAAACGGTCCGACGCCGAGCATCCCGTTCTCCGATTGCAGCACAACTTCCATTCCTTCCGGAATGTAATTGGCGACCAGAGTGGGCGTGCCAATGCCGAGATTCACGTAATACCCGTCGCGCAACTCTTGCGCAACGCGACGAGCGATCAACTCCCGCTTACTGTCATCGGACTGTGCCATGTTCTCCCTTTCGATAAGTGTGGCGGCAAATTCTCACGCGCGCTTGCGCACGGTTCTTTTTTCAATCCTTTTTTCGTAATTCGTTCCTTGAAAAATCGCGTTAACGAAAATTCCGGGCGTATGAACGCATTCCGGGGACAGTTCACCAAGCTCAACAAGTTCCTCGACCTCGGCAATCACATAATCCGCCGCTGTCGCCATCACGGGATTGAAATTTCGAGTGGTCTTGCGATAGATCAGATTGCCCCATCTGTCGCCCTTCCATGCCTTGATGAAGGCAAAGTCGCCCCGTAGACCGCGTTCCATAACGTACTTGCGGCCATTGAACTCGCGCGTCTCTTTTCCTTCGGCGATCATCGTTCCCACGCCGGTGGGCGTGTAGAACGCGGGAATTCCAGCGCCGGCCGCTCGCATGCGTTCCGCCAGCGTTCCCTGCGGGTTGAGCTCGACCTCGATTTCTCCGGTCAACACCTGCTGCTCGAACAGTTTGTTCTCGCCAACATAGCTCGCGATCATCTTCTTAATCTGATGCGTCTGAAGCAACAAACCGAGGCCGGAGTCGTTCGTGCCCGCGTTATTCGAGACGCAGGTAAGATTTTTTGTCCCCTTCCGCCGCACCGCCGCGATCAGGTTTTCCGGAACGCCGCACGTCCCAAACCCGCCCGAAAGTATCGTGGCGCCATCGA
>JBEKCU010000067.1:5887-22061 GCA_050014735.1 Candidatus Acidiferrales bacterium
ATTGCAACGTCGGCGTTGGCTACGCGCTTATCCATCGAATCAGGCTCCCCATCGAATGAAATCGCACTACACTACTCGCTTGTCACTCCAGCTCTACTACTCGGTTTTGATTCTAACTTTACTGCTTAGTTGCGATTCCGAGCGGAGCGACGAATCTCTCTTCGATTTCAAATAAAGAGAGATTCGTCGCTCCGCTCGGAATGACACATCTAATTTTTGACTTCTCTGCCGCGTACTGTATTTGAGCAGCTAGGCTCAAAATCGTTGCGCAAGCCTACTGCAAGTCGCGCAAAATCTTGTACAGTTCTCCGGCGGCCGCGAATTCCTCTTCAAGCGCGCGTGTCCGGAGGTCGCCGCGAAGCTGCTCAAGGGCTTGGATCATCTGATCCAGCACGCGGTCCAGATTGTCGCTATTCGTTAGAATAATATCACGCCAGACCGAATATGGGCTTCCCGCCAGGCGCAGCGCGTCGCGCAGGCCGCGTCCCGCCAGGGTCACCGGCAATCCGGTTTCATCTGTCTGAGCACGCACCACCCCGGCGAGAGCGACGGAAAGAAGTTGCGGTAGATGCGAGACAACCGCTGCAGCGCGGTCGTGAGCCTCCGCATCGAGCCAGATCGGCTCCGCGCCCAGCTTCTGAATGAACTCGACAAATTCCGCAATGTGCGAACCACGCGTGTCGGTAGCTCCAGTGGTGGCGGTTCCCAGCGTATTTTCTTCAATGGGCCGCCGGATCAATGCGTATTTCGAACCGCGAAACAACTCCGCATCGGCTGCGGCGATGCCGGAGATTTCTTTTCCGGCCATGGGATGCCCGCCCAAAAAATGCGATGATTTCCCGAGAAACGATTCCGCGGCCACGGCGCAGACAGAACGCTTGGTGCTCGAAGCGTCGGTCACCAGCGCGTCAATAGGGGCCAGCCGCGCAATTTCCGGCAAAAGCTCAATGGTCTGCCCGACGGGCAACGCCACATAAATTAAATCCGCTGCCGCGATCGCGAAGGCAAAGTCTCCGGCCCCTTCATTGATTGCGCCGCGTTCCAGCGCGTGCCGCAGGACTTGCCCTTTGTCCCAGCCAACGACCCTCGCATCGGGCGCATACTTGCGAAGGGCCAGCGCAAACGAGCCGCCAATCAAGCCTGTGCCTAAAATTGCGACACGACGGAAGGGAGTAGCCATGGCTTACGCGATAGTCCGGCCAACGGCGGGAGCGATGATGCGCAGCTCGGCCATGAGTTTTTCGAATTGCTCGAAATAGAGCGATTGCGCGCCATCGGAGAGAGCATGCTCAGGATCGTTATGCACTTCAAGGAGCAGCCCGTCAGCGCCAGCCGCAATCGAAGCTCGGGCCATAGGAGGAACTTTATCGCGAATTCCAGTGCCATGCGACGGATCGGCGACGATCGGAAGATGCGAAAGCTTCTTGATGACGGGAATTGCGGCGATATCCAGTGTATTGCGCGTCGCGGTTTCAAACGTGCGTATGCCGCGCTCGCACAAAATCACGTTGTGGTTGCCGCCGGCCATGATGTACTCGGCACTTAGGAGGAGTTCCTCGATTGTCGCGGACATTCCTCGCTTCAGAAGGACGGGCTTCGTCACCACGCCCAGGGAACGAAGCAAGAAATAGTTTTGCATGTTGCGCGCGCCCACCTGAAAAATATCCACGTACGGCATCATCAACTGAATCTGCGATGCGTCCATCACTTCACTGCAGACAAGCAATCCGCTTTTGTCCGCCGCTTCGCGCATCATCTTGAGCGCTTTCTCGCCGTGTCCCTGAAAACTGTAGGGCGAACTGCGTGGCTTGAACGCGCCGCCCCGAAGAATTTTAGCGCCGGCTTTCGCCACTCGATCCGCGATCAAGCCAATCTGCTCAGGCGTTTCGACCGAGCAGGGGCCCGCCGCAACGACAACTTCGGTGCCGCCGACACTTACGCCGAGCGGAAGTTTTACAATCGTTCCCTGAGGACGAAACGCGCGGCTTGCCAGTTTGTACGGCTGCGTGATGCGCACCACCTCACGCACACCATCGAGCACTTCCACGTCTCGCGGATCGAAATCCGCGGGAACGCCCACGGCGCCCAGCACCGTCTGCGATGCGCCCGTAGAACGATGGATGTCGAAACCCATCGATACCAGGCGGTCGATGACGTGCTGGATCTGCTCTTCTTTCGCGCCTTCTTGCATTACGACAACCATTTCAACTCCTCTTTCCGTTCAGGAGAAGCTAGCTCAGATTCACTAGAAGCTAGCTTGTGTATTCTTTGTGGGTCGCGGCTTCAGCCGCGACATTCAGAGCCCCAAAAACAAGGGCTTTAGCCCCTGAAGTCCACGTCGAGTTCGGCTGGCCGATCATTTAGCCTCTGGCGGCTTGATAGCGCTACCTAACTTCCTTTGTTGCCGTCGACATCTTGCATCACCGTCCGCTCCACCGAGCGCGCCTCATCCAGAATCCGTTCAAAGAGGCGCCGAATGGCAGCGTCGGGGAGCGGGCCTGGATTGACTCGAACCGCTGCGTCCAATACTTTTTTCTCGCGGTCGGGCTGATAAAGCGCATCGCCGGTGACATGCTTGATCCGACCGATTTCCAAGACGCAGCGCGAGCGCTCGTTCAATAGCTCGACGAGATGCCGGTCGATCTCGTCAATTTTGCATCGCCAATCTTCAATACTCATGCGCGTTACCCTCGCGAATTCTCATCCGGTTATACCCGCGCTCAGCCGTTCGGTTCCCGCCGGCTCAGTCCAGCGACTGCGGCATCTTTCAACAATTTCACGCGCGCCGCCAGGGCCTCTGCGGCAGCCTCCACCGTTGGTGCTCGCTCGATTTCGTCCACCAGCGCGGAGCCGACCACGGCGGCATCCGCCAATCCGCCGAGAACGGAAACATGCCCCGGCAGCGAGATTCCGAATCCGATCGCGATCGGCAGATCGGTAACGCGCCGTACGCGCCTCGCGAGAGCCGGCAATTCCTCCGCGAGCTGATCTTTCGCGCCCGTCACGCCGGTGCGCGAAATCAAATAGAGAAATCCGCTCGATGCTTTTGCGATGAGCGCCAGGCGCTGGTCGGTGGAAGTGGGGGCAGCCAGGAAAATCGTATCGAGACCGCGCGAAGACATCGCCGTCCGGTATTCCGCGCCTTCCTCGGGCGTGAGGTCGGTAATTAGAACGCCATCGACACCCCCGGCTTTTGCGGCATCGCCGAATTTCTCGAGTCCCATCTGTAATACCGGATTGAAATAACTGAAGATCACAATGGGCACGTCTGTTTTTGTGCGCAGCGACTTGACCATGGCGAGCACACCCGCGAGCGTTGTCCCGCTGTGCAGGGCACGTTCGCTCGCGCGCTGAATCATCGGCCCATCCGCCACCGGATCACTGAAGGGCACGCCGAGTTCGATTACATCCGCACCGGCTTCGGCTAATGCGAGGACAAAGCGTTCAGTTGCATCGAGCGAAGGATCGCCCGCGGTAATGTACGCAACCAAACCCATATCGCCAGTGCTGCGCAGATCGGCAAATCGCCGCGCGATGCGCGACGGATTTGTCATGGTTGTGGCGGCTTGGGTCATAAGAACCTGTTACAAGTATTTCGCGAGAATTTCCATGTCCTTGTCGCCCCGCCCCGAAAGATTCAGGATCACCACGGAATCCCGCTTCATCTTCGGCGCGCGCACGATCAATTCGGCCAGGGCGTGGGCCGATTCGAGCGCGGGGATGATGCCCTCCATGCGCGCGAGCGTGCGTGCGGCAGCCACCGCGGCGTCGTCGCTCACCGCTGTGTACTCGGCGCGATGCCGGTCAGCCAGCCAGGCGTGTTCGGGGCCGATCGCGGGATAATCGAGGCCCGCGGAAACGGAATGCGTCGAGGCAATCTGGCCGTCGGGCGTTTGCAAGACATAGGAATAGGTACCTTGCAGCACACCTGGGCGCGCGCCGGAATAACCTGCGGCAGCAGCCATCCGGGAGGCATGCTCGCCGAGCGCATGACCGCGGCCCCCCGCTTCGACGCCCAACAATTTCACTCCGGCATGATCCAGAAACGCGTAAAACAATCCAATCGCATTGGAACCGCCGCCCACGCATGCCACGAGCAGTTCGGGCAAGCGAGCTTCCGCTTCCAGAATTTGAGCGCGCGCCTCGACGCCGATGATGCGATGAAAATCGCGCACCATCATGGGATATGGATGCGCCCCCAGGACGGAGCCGAGCAAATAATGCGTCGTGCGGACATTGGTCACCCAATCCCGCATGGCCTCGTTAATGGCGTCCTTCAGCGTGCGCGTCCCCGAATTTACGCCCACCACTTCCGCGCCCAGCAATCGCATTCGGAAGACATTGAGCCGCTGCCGCTCCATGTCTTCAGCGCCCATGTACACAACGCATTCCATGCCCAATCGCGCCGCAACGGTTGCGGTGGCAACACCGTGCTGCCCCGCTCCTGTTTCGGCAATTATGCGCCGCTTTCCCATCCGCGCCGCGAGTAATCCTTGACCCAGGCAATTATTGATCTTGTGCGAACCGGTGTGCAGCAGGTCTTCGCGCTTAATGTAAATACGAGCGCCGCCCAGATGCTCGGTCAGCCTGGAAGCAAATTGCAAAGGCGTTGGGCGCCCAGCAAAATTCTTCAGCAGGAAATCGAGTTCCTTTTGAAACTTGGGGTCCTTGCGCGCCTCGTCATACGCATGCTCGAGCTCTTCGAGCGGCGCTACAAGCGTCTCCGGCACATACCTGCCGCCGTAGGGGCCGAAACGGCCCTTCTCATCCGGCCAGATTTGTGTTGCAGTGGTCATGGATGTCCTTATTACTGGTCGCGCGGTAAAGCGTTCTGAGCCGACTGCACGGCCGCGAACAAAGCGCGTAATCTCGCGGGATCCTTCTTGCCCGGACTCGCTTCGACGCCGCTTGCGACGTCGACTGCATACGGCTCGGCTACGTGAATCGCTTCGGCTATATTTTCCGGCGTCAGGCCGCCCGCCAGAATGATGCGTCCGTGGCGTCTCGCTTTCCGGGCCAATTTCCAATCGAGCGTGCGTCCGGTGCCGCCATGCAGGCCGCGCTTAAATCCATCGAGTAAAATGGCGTCCGCCCGGCGATAGCGAGCGAGCCCCGCCACTCGAAACCCGTGCCCCACCTGGACTGCTTTGATGACGCGGCGGTTTCGTCCCAATTCCTCCACGTCGTCCGGTGATTCCGCGCCGTGAAGCTGCACCGAACCCAGCCGCAACGCTCGCGCCAGCGCATCCACCACAACCGGCGGCCAATTCACGAACACGCCGACGGCTTCGACAAACGGCGGCAGGCGCCGAATAATGTTCCACGCATCCGCGGGACTGATGGCGCGCGGGCTGGGCGGGAAAAAATTAAATCCGATCGCGCAAGCCCCCAGGTCGACCGACAGACGCGCGTCTTGCCAGGTTGTGATCCCGCAAATTTTAACACGAGTCGGCATGGAATCAGGAGCCGAGAAAATTCCGCAACGCGGCCCCAGGGTCGGGTTGCGCCATCAAATGCTCGCCGATCAGAAATGCATCGAATCCCGCCGCGCGAAGGCTCACAAGCTGCTCATGCGTGCGCAATCCGGATTCGCATACGGCAATGCACTCGTCCGGGATTTCCGCGATTAATTCCGAGGACGTCTCAACGCGCACTTCGAGCGAGCGAAGGTCGCGATTGTTCACTCCGACGATCCTCGCGCCCGCCGTCAGTGCCCGGCCGAGTTCCTCGCGCGTATGCACTTCGACCAACGGCTCCATGCCAAGTTCGCGTCCCAACGCGAGCAACTCAGCCAGAAGCGAATCATTGAGCCCAGCAACGATCAGCAGGAACGAATCCGCGTTCGTCGCGCGCGCTTCCCAGACCTGCCACGGATCGATAATGAAATCCTTGCGCAGAACCGGCACGCCAACGGCCGCGCGAGCGTCTTTCATGTACTTCAATTCGCCCTGGAAGAATTCCTCTTCCGTGAGCACGGAAAGTGCCGCAGCCCCAGCGGCCTCGAATCCGTTTGCCAAGGCGATAGGATCGAAATCCGCACGGATCAAGCCCCGCGATGGGGACGCTTTCTTCAATTCGGCGATCACATTCAGCCTGTCGCGAGTCAACGCCGCGGGAAAATCCCGCACGGGCTGCCCATGCTTCACGCCAAATCGTAACGCCGTCTCCGGCACGGTTTTCTTCCGGTGAGCAATCGCGGCACGGCGCGCCTCGATGATGCGGTCGAGCACAGTTCCGGATTTGATTTCTGCCGACACGGACATATCCTCAGTCGCAAAGCAGAGCGGAAGCACGAACAATCATGCTATCTTCCAGCGCCGGGCGAGTCAATGAGGCAGCGGGCCGGATCGTGAGTCCGCTTTCAAAGAAACTGCCCGATCCGTCCCGAAAGACACGAGACGGATCGGCCTCTACGAAACCACCTTGTGCCGAGGAGTGCCTTCGTAGAGGCCGCCCGCTTTTTGGGCGGGCAACCGTCTCCCCCGACCGGAACCAAACTGCCCCACTAGCGCAGGCATTGCAGGCCTGTATGCCTGTGAGGTCCGGTTCGGAGAATGACAAGACCTAATGAAGGACGATTCTTCACCGCCGAACGAGTTGGCCACGCTGGAGCGCGAAATCGTGGATTGCCGCAAATGTCCTCGCCTGGTGCAATACCGCGAAGAAATCGCGCTCAAAAAGCGCCGAGCGTATCGCGACTGGACCTACTGGGGACGGCCCGTGCCGGCGTTCGGCGATCCAAAATCTCGCCTCGTCATCGTCGGGCTCGCTCCCGCGGCTCATGGCGCCAACCGGACGGGACGAATGTTCACAGGAGACCGCTCTGGAGATTTCCTTTACGACCAGCTTTATCGCGCAGGCTTCGCCAATCAGGCGGAATCGAAACGCGCTGATGACGGGCTGATTCTTACAAACGCATTGATCTCCGCCGCCGTTCGCTGTGCGCCGCCAGATAACAAGCCCTTGCCGGAAGAAATTCGCAATTGCCTTCCCTATCTCGAACAGGAGCTAGCGCTGATCCGTCCGCGTGCGGTACTTGCACTCGGAGCCATCGCTCTAAACACCTACCTCGATCTGTTGAAAAAGGAGGGCTTGATTCCATCGCGCGCCGCTTACCCATTCGCGCATGGGGCAAGCTTTGCCTTGCCGGGAGATCTTCCCCGCCTATTCGCCGCCTATCATCCCAGCCAGCAAAATACGCAGACCGGACGACTAACGCCCTCGATGTTCGCGCGCGTGCTGCGACAAGTCCGGAAATTTTTGGATAGGCAATAGGAAGCAGCACTTCCTAAATCTCCGGCGAACTCAGACCTAAACCCCAATCACTCGATGAATCAGCGGCGGGATCACTTTCGGCTTCTCCAGCTCAACTCGATAGGCAGTTTCGACCAGCCCCCGCGCCTCCGCCAGCCGAACCTCCGCATTGTAATGCAGGGTACAAAGCGGCTCGCCCCGCTCCACAGCCTCACCAATCCGTTTGTGAAATTCCAGCCCCACGGCGGGATCGATCTTGTCTTCCTTTTTTTCCCTTCCGCCTCCGAGAACCACGCAAGCCATTCCAAGCTGCTCGCATTGAATCGACGAAACGTAACCTGGGCTTGCACTCGTAACGTCGAGTGTCTGCCGCGCGTGGGCGAGGCGGTGAGGATCGTCCACCACTCCAACGTCTCCCCCTTGCAGCCCCACGATTTCGCGGAATTTTTCGCGCGCCTGTCCCGAGGCAATCATGTCCGCAGCGACCCTTTTTCCCTCGTCCAGAGTCTTTACGCGCTCGCCCAGTAGGAACATCCATGCCGAAAGCGCCAGGCACAATTCACGCAGGTCCACCGGACCATTGCCACTGAGCACTTCGATCGATTCAACCACTTCCATTGCGTTGCCCGCCTTGCGGCCGAGCGGCTGGTTCATATCTGTGATCAGCGCCACAACGCTTTTGCCCATGCGCTTGCCGGTCTCGACCAGCAATTCGGCCAGATTCGCCGCGTCCTCGATCTTTTTCATGAACGCGCCCGAGCCGGTCTTCACGTCGAGGACCAGGGCATCGATTCCCTCGGCGAGTTTCTTGCTCATGATCGACGCGCAGATCAGGGCCGGGCTTTCCACTGTCCCGGTGACATCGCGCAGGGCATACATCTTCTTGTCCGCCGGAGCGATTTCGGCCGTCTGACCGATGAGGGAACAACCGCAGGTCTCCATCACGTGCCGGAATTCCGCGAGCGAGAGGTTCACGTTAAAGCCGGGGATGGATTCGAGCTTATCGAGAGTACCGCCGCTGTGTCCCAGGCCGCGCCCGCTGATCATCGGCACCTTCAGGCCGCCTGCGGCAACAATCGGGGCAATCACCAGGGAAGTTTTATCGCCCACTCCGCCGGTCGAATGCTTGTCGACTTTGCGTCCAATCAGGTAGGAAAAATCGAGGACCTGGCCCGAGTGGAGCATGGCTTCGGTCAGCGCAGCAATTTCCGGGCGCGTCATCCCGCGCAACACTACTGCCATCAGCCACGCGGACATCTGATAATCGGGGATCTCCCCGGCCGTGTACGCCGCTATGAATTGTTCGATCTCTGCGCGGGTCAGTTCGCCCGAGTCTCGCTTGCGGCGGATTAGGTCAACGGCGCGCATGCGGTGGACGTTCAGTCTGCTGCGGCGCGGCAATTCCCAGGAGCGCTTTGGAGAAGTTCAAGGCTGGTGATTTCGGCCGGGCAACGCAGCCGCCAAGGCAGAACAATTGTTCCGATCCCTCGGCTGACGTAAATTTGCGTCGCACCCAGCCGGTCCCACCCAATCTTGTACCGCAGCCGCTGCGGCGAACGGCCATATACAGTGCCCAGCAGAGGAATGTTCACCTGCCCGCCATGCGTGTGTCCGGAGAGAACCAGGCTAACGCCATTGCGCGAAGCCAGCGAAATTATTCGAGGATTATGCGCGAGCAATACGGTGGCGGCGTCCTTTGGAATGCCCTTCATCGCCCGCCGCACATCGGCGCCATAGCCGTAATCGTCAACCCCGGCCAGGTACAACGACTCTCCGCCAAGACCAAGCGCAACGTGCCGGTTCCGCAAGACATCGATATGCTGCTGGCGCAGGGCATGCGTAACCGCGTCCGCATCCACCCGGAAATCGTGATTTCCCAAAACGGCGTAGACCCCGTAGCGTGCCCGCAGCCGTCCCAGAATATCCGCCGCCGGTCCGATATTGCGGCGCGAATACGTGACGAAGTCTCCGGTCAGGGCGATCACGTCCGGATTCAGCCGGTTCGCCTGGCGCACCGCTTCCACGAGCCACTCTTTCGGCAAAAACAACCCGTGGTGGATGTCGGAAATCTGCACCACGCGCAGTCCATCGAAAGCATCCGGAAGAGCGTCGAGCCAGATGCGCTCCTGATTCACGACGAACCTTTCGCGGGAACGCCATCGCTTCAAAATTTGCAGGTCCGCACCTGCGGAGTACTGCTCAATCCCGCCTCGGCGCCAGCGGCCCACCCACCGCGACACTTTTTCGTCCAGGCCTGCGGAGCCCGGAACCGGAAACGTAAGACTATTGCCCATCGTCCCTCAGTACTGCCCTCAGTGACTTGCCTCGGTAACCTGCCCCCGACCAACTTCAGGAAGGCTTTTCGAGCCTAGCACTCGCCAAAACTCCCGTCAATGCAGCGTCTTACGGGATCGTGCACAAAACGTCACGCAAGGGTGACGCGCTTTGGGTAGACAGGCTTCAGCCTGTTTTCTTTTGACTTCCTTCGACGCATTCAACTTCAACACCAAACAGGCTGAAGCCTGTTTTACTGGAGGCCCGCCGCCGCACGTTCCGCGATGCTGGCGGCAACTTCCTGCATTTCGGTGTGAACCCGATTGTTCGTCGCCAGCAGCTCTCGATCACCCAGCCGGTAGGGCTGGCCGTCGAACTGCGTCACGGTTCCACCTGCCTCTCGCACGAGGAGGACTCCCGCGGCCGTATCCCACGAATGCAGCCCGAACTCCCAGAAGCCTTCAAAGCGGCCGCAAGCGACTCCAGCCAAATCCAGAGCCGCGGAACCATCGCGTCGCACGCCGTGGGACCTCATCGTAAAATCCCAGTAGTAGTGAATATTGGGACTCTTGGAGCGTTTACTGCTTGGAAAGCCTGTGGCGAGCAGACTCGTCGCCAGCTTTTCAATCGAAGATACGTGAATTTTCTTCTGGTTCAAGTAGGCGCCTTCGCCCTTAGCGGCAGTGAATAGTTCGCCACTCACGGGCTGGTAGATCACTCCTGCAATCAGTTCCCCCGATTCCTCGAGCCCGATCGAAACCGCGAAACACGGATATCCGTGAGCAAAATTCGTGGTGCCGTCAAGGGGATCGACATGCCAGCGGAACGGGGAAGCGCTTTCTGTCCCGCCACCTTCCTCGGCCACAATAGCGTGCTTCGGGAAATGCGCCCGCAGACGGCTGACAATAGCCTGTTCGGAGCGCCGGTCGGCTTGCGTGACGATATCGACCTCGCCCTTATAGCTGATGTCCACCGGGCGGTCGAACTCCGCCAGGAGAATCCCTCCCGCTTCGCGGGCCGTGTCGATGGCAACTTCCAGAAATGAACTCATTCGGTCGATTCTTCCTCAAACCAAATCATGCCAGAATTCGGGTGGGTAAAGTAGCCGCGATTACTGCGCACCCCTCGGTTTATTGCCAATGCGGGGATTCAATGTGTCCGCTGCCGGTGTGAGGCCGGGATGTACTCGCTACTCCAAATGTCCGCCGGAGTAATACGCCTTCCGACTTCGCACCTTGCACTCACAATTGACACGGACTTCGATGTTCCGGTACATCCCGGCCGGTGGGCGTGGAACCGGATAGTAGGCTAGCCGGTATTGGGTGCGGAGTTCCCGGTCGATGCGATCGAACATCGCGCTGAGTTCTCCGAGCTCATTCGGAAAGTAGGTCGCGCCGCCGGTTGTATCCGCGATGGTTTCAAGGGCGTGCTCGCCGGCCGTATTGCGGCCGCCCTCCGTTTTCACGGCACGAACGACGATCGTGTAAAGCAGCGCATCGGCGCGGAGCGCGGCCCGCCGGGCAGTCTCAAAGTCGGCCCGGCTGGTGGTTTCGCCCGCATCGGTCACCAGAACAATCACCCTGCGCCGGCCCACCGGATTGCGTGCCAATGCCTCCGCGCCGAGATACACCGCGTCATAGAGCGCCGTGCCATCGCCCGGAATAATGTGCTTCAGCGCGGATTGCAGCGTGGGCACGTTGGACGAGAACGGCGCGAGCAGTGTCACTGCGTCGGCGAATTCGTACACCGCCAAACGGTCCCCAGGACGCACGAGCTTCTGGATGAACCGGGAAGCGGCGTCCCCTTCAAATTCGAGCTCCTTAATTTCGCTTAGGCTGGAATCGATCATCAGTGCGAGGTCAAGCGGCTGCTGCGTTTGCGGCTCGAGCAGTTCGATTTTTTGCTTTACGCCTTCTTCGTAGACTTCAAACTGGTCCGCCGTGAGGTCCAGTGCCGGACGGCCGTACTTGTCGAGAACGCTGGATAACACGCTGACCAGATTCACCTCCACGCGAATCCGGCCCCGTTGATCCTGATCGTTTTTCTGTCCCGCCACGGCAGGCGGTAAACCATCGCACACGAGCAGAACTGCCACGAAGATGCATATCAAAGCTCTTAAGGAATATGAGATGGAGCGTATTGAGCGAGCGAAAAGCTCGCAAGGAAATGCACTAGAGAGAGATTTCATCGGCTCCAAGGTTGGATTCAGGCCGGGGCGAAAAGGATTGCTTATGCGGAAGGGATTTCTCCATCGGCCCAGACCGCGCCGTCGCGAAAGAACTCCTTCTTCCAGATGGGCACATTCCGCTTGAGGGTATCGATGCCGAACCGGCAGGCATCGAAAGCCGCAGCCCGGTGCGCCGAGCAGACCGCAACCAGCACCGCCGTCTCCCCGATTTCGAGCCGACCCAGCCGGTGAATCATCGCGTAGCGCCGGATCGAGTATTTTTCCAGCATTTGCGCGCCAATTTCCCGAATCTTGGCGATCGCCATCGCTTCGTAGGCTTCGTATTCCAGGTACAGGGTCGCCCGGTTGCCGGAATGGTTGCGGACGATCCCCTCGAACACAACCACCGCGCCGTCGGGCGGCGCCGTAAGCTGGGCCACAATTTCCGAGGTATCGATTGGCATCCGAACCAGCGCGCACAGATTTTCGTCAACGACAGTTCCGGCCGGGACCGCGCCCCCGCTGACCGGCGGGAGGAACGCCACCTCGTCGCCCGGGGCGAGCGGCGCACGCCACTCGGCGAATTCCTGATTCACGGAAACCGCCACCGATGGACGGAATTGCGCAAGCTCCGGGAAACTGCGTCCGTACCGCGCGAATAAATCCTCGACGCGCGCACCGTCGGAAAGTTCGGCATCCTCTTCCGCCTTGCCGACGATGTCTTTCAATCGCCCGAAAAACAATACGCGAACGTGCATGGCGATATTCTATCCGTGAGCGAGGGAAAGTTCTACTTCGCGATATACAAACAGGAATCGAACTACCATTTAACCAAATGGAGTTGACCGCGACGACCGCCAGCCGTAGCGTATTAGCAGGTGAAGGAGACCCAGCTCATGCGTATTCTGCTTTCCGGCTCAACTGGATTCCTGGGAACGTCGGTGATCGAAACACTCGAGCGAGAAGGCCACGAGATCGGAAGGCTCGTGCGCCCGGACACAGGAAAACGCACTTCACCCCCCTCAAGTTCACTACAGGGGTCAGGGCATATCGTTGCGTGGGATCCAGTCGCGGGGCAATTCGATGCTGGCGGCGCCGAGGGTGCGGATGCGTTGGTCCATCTGGCTGGCGCCTCCATCGCAGGGGGGCGCTGGAGTGCTTCGCGCAAGAACCTCCTGCGCACCAGCCGCATCGACGCCACCCGGCATTTGATACTTTCGCTCTCAAAATTGCAGAAGCCGCCGCGTGCGATCGTCGCCGCCTCGGCGGTCGGTTACTACGGCAATCGCGGGGACGAAACGCTCACCGAAACTAGCGATGCGGGGAACGATTTTCTCGCCAGGCTGTGCCGCGAGTGGGAAGCGGAAACGGCGCGCGGAACAGAATTCGGCGCGCGCGTGGTGAGCTTGCGGTTCGGCATCATTCTAGCGTCGCACGGAGGAGCGCTGCCGCGCATGGCGATGCCGTTCAAACTAGGCGCGGGCGGAGAGCTCGGGTCGGGACGGCAATGGATGTCATGGCTGACGCTGGGTGAAGCGGTAAGTGTCGTCGAATTCGCTCTCGCCAGCGAGAGTCTCGCCGGGCCCGTGAATGCCGTATCGCCAAATTCAGTCCAAAATAGTGAATTTACCCGAGTTCTAGCCAAGACGTTGCACCGGCCCGCTCTGTTTCCGGCCCCGGCGTTTGCACTGCGGCTTTTGCTTGGAGAAATGGCCGACGGGCTGCTGCTTGCGAGCCAAAGGGTATTGCCGTCGAAGCTTGAAAGCGCCGGTTATCGATTCCTGCAACCGGACTTGGGGAAGGGGCTGGCGGAGGTGTTTAGAAACTAGATCGATAGCGTAGGTTGTTTCGAACATTTTTGTGCGCCAGTTTGACGTACCAGTTACCTGATTCCGCCGAATCGTGTTGACACCAAGGGTGTCTTTGCTACCATGAACGGCGGGCGGGAGTACGTCCGCATCTAATTGATGTGCTTGCATTTGAAGGGGGGTTATTATGGTTTGGCGCAAGGGTTTGGCGGCATTTCTTGTTGTTGTGGCGGTTTCTCCAGCTTGGGGCGCTGCGGAACCAGTGGGGAGCGTCACTTCCACAAGCGCAGCCACGGTTAGAGACACGAAACTGACCACGGGATCGACCGTATTCAACGGCGACGTGATTTCCGTTTCCGAACATGGAGCGACACAAATCGCCCTCACCAGCGGAGCCCAGGCAGAAATTCTAAGTGAGAGCTCAGTACGGCTGACCAAGACGGCGGATACGATTCAAATGACCGTGGACCGCGGCCAGGCTTCGTTCCATAGTTCCGGCAATAAGAAAATCAGCGCAATGGTGGCGGACGCGACCGTTCGTCCCGCGGGTAGCGCTGAAACATCGGCCGTCATTCAATCGTTGAGCGGTACGCATGCGATTGTCGCGGCCGAAAAAGGTTCTTTGCTCGTCACCACGGCGCGCGACGGCAAGACGTACACATTAAATGAAGGGGAAGCGGCCGACCTTTCGGCGATGGCCGATCCTCCGCAAGGTGGGGGCCCTCCGCCTGCCGGCAAATCCGCCCCCGGAATGGCTGGACTTTCAGGCCACACGGTACTCTGGGTGGTGGTCATCGTCGGCGCTGCAGCCGCCGTAACGGGGTACTTGGTCTCGCGTTCGGAAAACACACCATCGACACAGCAACTGCAAAATGAAATCAGCCCCGCTAAACTGAACTAGTTTCTCTTGTCCCAGCTTCACCTTTGGGTTTCATATTTTGGGGAACAGGCGTGACCTCCGGGATCACGCCTGTTCTTTTTTTGGGGATTGCAAGTGTGGCGCTTCGTATCGCTGAAGCTTTATAAATCCAGTTGCGAAAGCAGGGCGTCGAGGTTCGATTCATCGACAATCAGGTCCAGGGTTTTCGCATCTAGGCCTTCAATTTCGTCGAACGCCTGAAACAAACGCATTTTGGCGACAGCGTACTCCTCGGTCCCTGTGAGCTGCTGTCCCAGGCGCGCGGACCATTTTTCCAGCGACTCCTTAGCGACAAATACCTTCACGGGAAACACGTGCTGACGGTCGACCGAAACCATATAGACATACTCGGTCCCCAAGGAAATCCCGCGGCGAGTCTTTTCCACTTCATAGAAATAGTACTGGTACACATAACCGGTTGCGGCGGAATAGCTCTTTACACGGCGGAGGGCTTCGGGACGAGGCATGCAGGGATTATTCAAGGCAAGGATCGCGATGTCAACCCACCCGAGTCGCGCCGGCATCCTACCGGCGTTCCGCCATTGTTAAGGACGGAAAAGAAGCCGGCAAGATGCCGGCACTGCCTGATCTCATTCCTGACGGTCGAGAATATCGGGTCGCAACTCGAAATCGCTTTTACGGTAAAAAATCGTCACTGCTTCTCGAGAAGAAATTCCTAGCGCGGCTCGATTCGGCGTTCAAATCCGTGCCAATCCGAAACACGCAAAGCGGAAAGCATTCCCACGTTGAAACTCAGAACAATCGAAAACAATCCTTCCGAGGCTGTTTTCTTTTGCAAGCGCGCTTTCCCTCCTCACTTTCGTTTTTTCGGCAACCGCTTGATGCCAAGAATCTTAATCGCTGCCGTCGCGTCCAAAAACAACGTCCGCAATACGCGCAAGGAACGCAATTCCGGAAATGCCCCGCGTTGGCACATCGCGTGCTATCGACGCTGCAATGGAAAGAAGTACGAAATGTCGCGGACGCCGCTATCTGACTCGCACGTCGTTTCACTGGCTGCCTGTGATCGTTCTCGTAGCATCGATCCTGGGCTGTGGCGGACTTGTCGATTCAGGCCCGTCACAGCTCCCTCCCTCCAACGTTACAGTGAGCGTCTCACCAACTTCAGTTTCCGTTTTGCTGGGAGAACCGCAAACATTTACGGCCACAGTCACCGATTCGACCGGAAACCTGGCGAATACAGCCGTGAGCTGGACCGTCAACGGAATTGCGGGAGGAAATGCAACTGCTGGAACGATCAGCGCCGGCGGCATCTACACTGCTCCGGCAAATCTGCCAGCGTCGGGGCCGGTGACCGTGCAGGCTACCAGCGCTGCCGACACATCCAAGAGCGCGGCGGGAACGGTAAACATTCTGAGCGACATCTCCGTCTCCGTGTCACCTCAGGCGATGCCGATTGAACTCGGAGCCCAGTATCCATTCACGGCAACAGTGGGTTCCGCTGGAAATCCCAACCGGAGTGTTACGTGGATTGTTTCGGGAAACGGGTGCGCCGGAACCGCATGTGGAGTCGTAGACGTTTACGGAAATTACACTGCGCCGCAAATTCTAACCGCGCCGCCGGGCGTTTCGCTCACTGCCATCAGTGTCGCGGATACCTCGAAAAGTGCGACCGGTACCATCACGGTCACGAGTTCGTTCGCGTTGAGCCTTACCGGTCCTGCATCGATAAATGCCGGCGCTAGCGCCAATTACACGGCCATGCTCACGCCGGTCGCCAACTCGAACCCA